>JADGPX010000164.1 GCA_017882215.1 Chitinophagaceae bacterium
AACTTTTGATTGCTTATTGTATTGGGTAACTTATTGCTGTTATGCTCATATTTTTTGAAGATATCTAATACAACAGGACTACAGGGAATAATTACCAGTTCCTTTGTTTTTTGTGTAACCATTTTAATAAAAGACTCCCCCTCAATGGATACAATGTTTTCCGGCATTATGTTAGAAAAGTCTGAAAACCGTAACCCAACCCATGCACCAAAAACAAACAGATCCCGTACATTCTCTAATTTCTTATTATGGCTAAAATCAAATTTGTAAAGTGCCTCCAGTTCTTTTTAAGATAAGTAAACTGCATCTGTTTCAACTTCACTATAAGAGAATTTTGAATGCCTGAACTGCATGTTAGCAGTGTAGCCTAAATCAACTGCTTCGCCCATAAAAACCTTTAGGATTGAAATATCTTTTGCAATTGTGTTGGGAGCCAACTTTAATTTATCCTTCAAATATGACGTGTATTTATAAAAAAAGTCTAGGTTAACACTTTCAAATGTTACCAAGTATTTTGCAGCCAGTTGAAAATCTTTTAAATGCTTTGTAACAGCATGATAATTTTTAAGGCTTGCTTTGCTCTTATCCTTCCCTCGATTCTTTATTTCACCATTAATAAAGCGTTCTGCCAGCTTAAATAAAGTTGGTGTATTGGGACCTTCGTTTGAATTGTTTTGGTTTACGAACTCCTGCAATAACTTTTTAAGGTATGCCGGGGTAGGTATGCCATTCTTTAAGGCTTCATTATACGATTTCTCACATAAATTTTGAAGGTTGGTAAGCAGGTCGTTCAATGAATGCTTTCCATCTGCTGTGGTTGCATTCTTTTTCTTAACCCTTTCCTTATCCGCATTCCAGTCTTTTGAATCAATGGTCTGTCCGAAGGAATAAAACAAACGATTGCCATTATAAACGAATTGCAGGTAAATAGGACGTTTACCCTTTTCTCTTGGCTTTAACCTAAAATGTACTTCTGGTTGACGTGGCATCTTATAAATTTCAATAAAGATACTGGTTTCACTAAAAGTTCCACTAAAATTTGTATTACCTTATAAACAAAAACACAATTTGTGTTAATACAACTCAATGTTTAAAGGCATTTTAGTATGTGGTGTGTTGCAAAGAAAAAGTGCGTTGTGTTAGGTTTCTGTACTCCCCCTACAGCATTAATTAACCGTTAGTGTATTGTAAAATCACAACCTCTGGCCGCAGCCAAAAGAAAAAGTGACAACAGCTTTTATACCTTAACTGCTTAACAAACCAGACCCTACCCCTCAGTCTAATATCAAAGAAAATATAGTTAAGCCGCAGGCATCTGTAAAAAAATCAGCGCCGGTGTTAGCTCCTGTAATATCTTCAGAAGAATTAGCAAAGAGAAAAACAGAAACCATCAGAACCGTCAATTTTAAATCAGACAGCCTTACTTTAACTCTTTATGATAATGGAATAGTGGATGGGGGTAATAGTAAGTGTTATACTGAACGGAAAGAACATTATGCCTAAACAGGGATTAAGCACCAAAGCAATAACAAAAACCATTTACATTACTCCCGATCTTGGTGATTCGTTACAACTGATAATGTACGCAGAAAACCTTGGCAGCATTCCTCCCAATACAGGCTTGCTTATTATTCATGATGGAGATGATATGTACCAGATCAGGTTTGCAGGAGATCTGCAAAAAAAATCTGCAATTATTTTACGAAGAAAAAAGAATTAAAATTCTTTAATGATCTTTGGTAGATAATGACTATTGACTTAATGACAAATGACGTAATAAAGCTCACGCAATATTCTCATGGCGCCGGATGCGGTTGTAAAATTGCTCCCAAAGTTTTGGAAGATATTTTAAGCACCAATCTTTCATTGCCCGATAACAAAAATCTTTTGGTTGGCAATAGCAGTAAAGATGATGCCGCAGTTTATGATCTTGGAAACGGCATGGCGTTGATCTCCACAACAGATTTTTTTATGCCCATAGTTGATGATCCTTTTGAGTTTGGACGCATTGCAAGTGCTAATGCAATAAGTGATGTGTATGCAATGGGAGGTAAGCCAATTGTAGCTATTGCCATTTTGGGATGGCCGATAAATGTTTTGCCACCTGCCATTGCTCAAAAAGTAATTGAAGGAAGCAAATCAATTTGTGCAGAAGCAGGAATACCATTAGCAGGCGGGCATAGCATTGATTCTGTTGAACCCATTTTTGGATTAGCTGTAAATGGTTTAGTTGGTATTAATAATCTCAAAAAGAATAATACAGCAAAAGAAGGCGATGTTATTTTTTTAACCAAGCCGTTAGGTGTAGGCATTTTAACCACTGCAGAAAAAAAAGGAATTTTAAAAGGAGAACACAAAGGCATTGCTGCAAAACAAATGATGCAATTGAATAAAACAGGAGAAATATTGGGAAGCATTAAAGGAGTGAATGCAATGACGGATGTTACCGGTTTCGGCTTGCTCGGTCATTTGGTTGAAATGGCCGAGGGCAGCGGCTTAAGCGCTGTTATTGATTTTGAAAAGGTTCCTTTAATAATTGATGATCTTAAAAATTATATTGACCAAAAATGTGTGCCCGGCGGAACCACCAGAAACTGGGATAGCTATGGTGATAAGATCGCAAACATTAGTGACTATCAAAAAACAATTCTGGCTGATCCGCAAACCAGCGGCGGGTTATTGATTGCAGTTGAAGAAGCCAGTGTAGAAAAAGTAAAACAAATTTTATCTAAAGAAGGAATAGAATTTATAAAGCCGATCGGCAGGTTTATTAAATCGGAAGAAAAGATTATTATGGTGAATTAAAAGTAATCATAGGCAAAGCGTTGGTGTATTTATTTTTTTGCTTCTTGCTTTTGTATTAAATCTGCGGAATAAAATTTCAAGAGAAAGTATAATGTATATTCTGATGAATTTTATTGGCGGGGGTTTGGTATGCTTTGCGTCTTACCTCATCCAGTATGTTCCATTCATTATTCTTGAAGGAGTATGGACACTCGTTTCAGTAATTGCTTTATTGCGATATTATAAGACCAAATAATTATTTAACTGCGCCATAAAAGTTATCAATCAGTTTTGATAATTTTCTGTCTTTATCTGTTACAACATCACCTGCATCATGTGTGTTCAACCATATCTCAACTTTGTTATAAACGTTTGTCCATAGCGGGTGATGGTCCATTTTTTCTGCTGCCAGCGCAACTCTTGTCATAAAAGCAAAGGCTTCTGAAAAATCTTTGAATTCAAATTTTTTATAGAGTTTATTATCTTTTTCTTTCCACATAAAAAAATTATTTAATTAATTAGAAAATTTTTGATTACCCCTTCAGGGGATAGGGGCTAAAAAATAAGATGCTGTTTATTCTTGATCTTTTCATTTGTCATTTCAGTAATAAGCTGTACCGCCGGAATTGTTCTGATAGAATTCATCAGTGCAGCAACTTCATCATCCTGAATTATATCGTCTTTTATCAGCCATAAAAAATCAAGATGCTTAAATTCGGGTAGCAGGTATTCGCCATCAAATTGATTGTTGTATAAGTAATGCCTGATAGTGCCGCAATTCTCAGCATATTCATAAATAGAAAAAAAATAATTGCGTTGTCTTTTATTAAGCTGAATTTCTATACTGTTATTTATTCTGAAATCAAATCTTAGTATCTGGTTAAGATGCCAGCAAAACTGGTAAGCTTTAATGGGTGCTACAATACCCAACATCCTTGTATCCTGGAAGAACTCATCAACTAAAACCTGGTTATCTATTCGTAGTTTCATTGAATTTTAGTTGCTGCCACTTTTAATATTTCTGCTAATCGTTTATCTGAGATATTTTCCTGAGCACTTTTATCAAAAATTGATAATAAAAAAACTGTTTGATGAGCAATTTTTACATAAGTAATTATTCTTGCACCCCCACTTTTACCTTTTCCCTTTGATGATATTGATAATCTTATTTTATAACAATTTTTCCCAAGAGGTGAACCTTGAAGAGGATTTTTTTGAAGGCTATTATTTAATACCTGCAAATCCTCCTTTAAAGAACGATACTTTTTTGACAGTGGCTTTAATTCTTTAACGAAGTTACTGGTAGTTTCAATTTTATAATCCATTGATAACTTCTTGTAGTGTCTTAAGCTTCTTTTTTCCTCTGATACTTAAATTGACATCAGTAAATGCTGCAGAAAGATTTTTAATAATTTTCATTTCTCTTTCAGTAAAATTTTTCTCTTCTTTTACTTCTAAAAAATCAAATGATTTTAAAAGCTCTTTTGTAAAAGCTGCTTTATTCTTTCTCTTTATTGTAACAACCAGTGTTTCCATACTTAAAGTTATAAATTAAAAATAATTCAAAAATAATTCAAACGTGTTAAAAAAGATATTGATCCTATCTCTTTTCCTAAATCGTAAGGTATAATTAATTGTTCAATTTAATTTTACCAATAGTTCAAAAATTTGTCTTCTCCATTACATATCGCTTTAGTAGGAAATCCCAATAGCGGGAAGAGCTCCATATTTAATTCTCTTACCGGATTAAATCAAAAGATTGGCAACTTTCCGGGCGTTACGGTTGATAAAAAAACAGGGGTATCTAATATATCGGAATCCTTAAAGGCGTATATCATCGACCTTCCCGGCACTTATAGTTTATATCCCAAAAGGCACGATGAATGGGTGTCTTACAAAGTTTTGCTTAACCAGGATAAAGAGGTAAGCGCTGATATTTTTTTATTGATTGCAGATGCATCTAATCTAAAGCGAAACCTTTTATTCTGCTCACAGCTTATTGATCTGAAAAAGCCGGTTGTGGTGGCCCTCACTATGATGGACCTTGCAAAGAAAAAAAATATTCAGATTGACATTGCAGGGCTTGAAAGAGAGTTAGGTGTTCCGGTGATACCTGTTAATCCACGAAAAAATAAAGGATTAAAAGAATTAAAAAAAGCAATTGAGCAAACTGCAGAGAATTTATATAAAACACCTGCACGGGATTTTATTGATAGTAACGCATTTGCTCCGGAGGCAATTAAAGAAATACACAACCGATTCCCCGGGTTTAGTGATTACCGTGCTATTCATTATCTGATCAATCATGAAAATTTTGATCTGGATGAAGCAACACAGGATGTGATTGAAAATATAGAGATCAGAAATAAATTTAATCCAACTAGAACACAAGCAGAAGAAATAGTGCAGCGATATGGAAGGATAAAGTATATTATGCAACAAACAGTTGTTGAGGCAGATCCTCTGCAAAAAGCTTTGTTCACTGAAAAGCTTGATAATATTTTATTGCATCGCACATGGGGATATCTTATTTTAATTACAGTGCTTTTTTTATTGTTTCAAAGTATATTCTGGGTGGCGCAATATCCAATGGATGCGATTGAATGGAGTTTTGCAAAGCTGGGAGGGTTCCTGGGAAGCATACTTTCACAAGGATGGTTCAGCGATGTTTTAATAAATGGTGTGCTGGCAGGGCTAAGCGGAATAATGATCTTTGTTCCGCAGATAATGATATTATTTGGATTGATAACGTTGCTGGAGGATACAGGCTACATGGCACGGATAAGTTTTCTTACGGATAAACTTATGAGAAAAGCAGGATTAAATGGGAAAAGTGTTATGCCAATGATCAGCGGCTTTGCATGTGCTGTACCGGCAATTATGAGCGCAAGAAATATTGAGAATAAAAAAGAAAGATTGCTCACCATAATGTGTACACCGTTGATGAGCTGTAGTGCACGGTTACCGGTCTATACAATTCTAATTGCACTCATCATTCCCCAGCATTTATATTTTGGTTTTTTAAGTTTGCAGGGGCTTGTAATGATGGCTTTGTATTTATTGGGTACCGTTATGGCGCTGCTTACAGCGTATATTTTTAAGTGGTTTATTAAAAGTATAGAACGAAGTTTTTTTATTTTGGAATTGCCCGTTTACCGCGGACCACGATGGAAAAATATTTTTTATACTATGGTAGAAAAAGCAAAAGTTTTTGTTTTTAATGCAGGTAAAATTATTATGGTTATCAGTTTGCTTTTGTGGGTATTGAGCAGTTATGGACCAAAAGAAAGAATGAAAGAGGCAAGCGAAAAATATGAAACACTTGCCGCAAAAAATCCTTTGCAGGCAGGTCAATTTAATAAAGAAAAAAAAACAGCCCTGCTCGAAAACTCTTACGCAGGTATTTTAGGAAAAGCTATTGAACCGATAATAACGCCTTTGGGTTATGACTGGAAAATAGGAATTGCTTTGATAACATCTTTTGCAGCTCGTGAAGTTTTTGTAGGAACAATGGCTACGTTGTATAGTGTTGGGGAAGATAAGGACAAGGATAACACAACTCTCCGACAAAAAATGCAGGCAGCAGTAAGGGATGATGGTACAAAAGTTTATAACGTGGCAACCGGACTTTCATTACTGGTATTTTATGTTCTTGCTATGCAATGTATGAGCACCCTTGCTGTTGTAAAAAGAGAAACCCGAAGCTGGAAATGGCCCATCATACAATTGCTTTACATGACTGGGCTGGCATATGTTATGAGCTGGATTGTATATAATATTTTTAAATAGGAGACACCAACAAATGTACTGTCCACGCAGCATTACTAAGAAAGCATTAAATGAATTTTTAAATAACTGCCGGTTTGAGAATTGTTTGAGTAATAATGGTTATACCGAGGCTTTAGGATTGAAGATACCGGTAGAC
>JADGPX010000165.1 GCA_017882215.1 Chitinophagaceae bacterium
TTGCAATAAAAATTGCATTTTTATATTCTGAAGGAAACATATTGCCTGTGTAAAATCTCATGCCCAATGCAGCAACATGAGGTCCTAAATTTTTTACAGGAGCAGTATAATCACTGCAATTTTTCCCCCGTCCGAATTCAGGATCTAAAACATTTCCCTGGTGACAATAAGGAAAACCAAAGTGCATTCCTTTTTGCGGTGCCCTGTTCAATTCATCTTCGGGTACATTATCTCCCATCACATCCCGTCCATTATCTGTAAACCATAATTCTTTTGTAACAGGATGCCAATCGAAGCCGACAGTGTTTCTAATTCCACTTGCAAAAACTTCCATACCTGTGCCATCAGTATTTATTCTTGTTATGGATGCATACACAGGATTTTTTTCTTCGCAAATATTGCATGGTGCGCCAACAGGAACATACAATTTTCCATCAGGACCAAACGCAATAAATTTCCAACCATGATGACCATCGGTTGGATATTGATCGTATACAACCTTTTGCTGTGGCGGGTTTGAGAGATGTAATTCAATACTATCAAGCCTGAGAATAGTTGATATGCATGCAATGTACAAGCTGCCATCTTTAAAAGCCACGCCATTGGGAGTATTTAATCCTGATGCTACTGTGTAAACTTTATCAGCAACTCCATCTTTGTTTTCATCAACAACAGCATACACTTTATTACCACCATTGTTGCCGACAAATAAAGTTCCGTTGGGAGAGAGGCACATACTCCTTGCCTTATCTACTTCAGCGTAAACATTTATTGTAAAGCCCGGCGGTAATTTTATTTTATCAAGATTATATTTTTTAAAAAGCTCATCTTTATTTGCAGAGACAGAATTGCTATTCGACTTTCCATTAGTGCAACTATTTATGTTCATCATTGTAAAGAACATAAATAGTATAGAAGTACTTTTGAATGATACAATCATAATATTATAATTTCAACAAAATTAAAATAAGATTTTGGAGAGAAGGAAAAACTAAAATAAAGATTGCACTCCATGTGCAAACTTAGCTTCATGATCCAGCAGCCATTTTTTTCTCCAAAGATCACCGCCATATCCAACAAGGTCGCCATTACTGCCAATAACTCTATGGCATGGAACAACAATACATATTTTATTGTTGCCATTTGCTGTACCAACAGCACGGGTAGCTTTTACATTTTCAATACGTTTGGAAAGATCTAAATAATTGATATGTTTTCCGTAAGGGATATTCATTAGTTCGTTCCATACCTGTCTTTGAAAGGTAGAGCCACTAAAGGTAAGGCGCAGATCAAATTTTTTTCTTTTACCTAAAAAATATTCACCTAACTGGCGGATACATTTTTTTAACAAAGGCGATTTAGGCAGATCAAAATTTATTTCGTCCTCATTAATTTTTGCTCCCTTTAAAGAATTAATAAATGAAATTTCTGCAATAGAATTCTCATAACTTCTTATTAAGATTGTACCAATTGGCGAGTGGTAATATGCAATTGATGTTTCCAGTTTTTAAATTTTAAAATTATTCATCCAGCAAAGCTGCAAGAAAAATAAGATCTTTTTGTTTGTAACGGTTTTTTTCATCATCAAAACATTTGCTTAGTTCTTCCAGCAAAAATTGAATAATACGTTTATTGCTGAGCTGTTTAAAATAAGATGGAGTAGGGGGTACAGATATCCTTTTAAAATAATTCTCAACATCTTTATGCGTATACATTTGCCCGTTTAGCGGATCAATGAAGAAATTAATTTTATTACCTGACTGCCCCGCCGGATTTGGATAATTATAATCCACTTCAAACCAGGCAAGTATAAATTGCTTTGGAATATTAATAGCCCTTACCGGCAGATCAAGTAATTCACAAAGCACTGCATATAAAATTCCATTGGTAATAGCATTACCCTTCTTTCCTTCTAAAATTTTATTTATAAAAAAATCTTCGGGAATATCATAAGCAACTTCAGCGCCTTTTAATTTGTAATAATTATACAAAATTCCGGTTATCACATTTGTTTGTTCCAATGGGGTAAGATAACTGTTAAGCTCCAGCCAGATATTCCTGCGAATTTTTTCGATCTCCTGCAGCGTTGGTGTAGCAAGCATTTCAGGGTATTGATAACGGGCAACCAATAATGCGCCTTGCAACAGATCATGGGAACCGTTTTTCCATTCAATAAAATCATTGGTAAGATCTCTGAAATGTAATTTATGAATAAGTGATTCAATTCTTACCTGTACTTCTTCATCAGGAGAGTTCTCCCATAGATGTTCAAGATTGGGAATAATGCCTCTGCCAAGTGAAACAATTTTTTCACTCACGGTGCTGAATACATCTTCATCGGGATCATCAATAAGATGAAAGAGGGCGGATATTTCTTTATTTTCCTGCATTTACGTTCTATTAGGTATTAGATCATTGAGTAAAATAATAAATACTTTTTAGAAAAATAAATATCGGTAAATATCTTTTAAAAAATAACTTAAAACTTTTCCACAAAACTGTATAAGGAAGTGAAAATATTTTAGGTCTTCGTTTTCCCGGCTGGTTTTTTTGAAGACTTTTTCTTTATTGAAGTTTTTTTATCAAAGGCTTTTGGATCCTGGGCAACGATCATTTTCTTTACATCTTCCAAAGAAATGTCTGCAAGTTCTTCTGCAGTGTATTTTGTTTTGTTTGCATTTGCCAGCTTTAGCATTTTTTTTCCGAAGCGGATAAAAGGGCCCCAACGTCCATTTTCAATTGAGATTTTTTCTTCGGGCCATTGTTTTATATACCTGTTAGATTCTTTTTCTATTTTTTTTAATATCAGCTCATTACAATCTTCCTGTGAAAGCGTATCAAAATTATAAGCTCTCGGTACATTAATAAAAAGATTGCTCCATTTTATAAAAGGACCAAAACGCCCTTTACCTTTGGTAATAGGTTTTTCTTCAAAATAACCAATAGGGGCATCTTCAAATTGTTTGGCATTAATAATTTCAATTGCTCTTTTTAAATCTATTTCAAGTAAGTCTTCGCCCTTTGATATAGAAATAAATTGCTCACCCCATTTTACATAAGGCCCAAAACGACCAATATTAATTGCTACTTCCAGGCCTTCATACTCACCCAGGGTCATTGGCAATTTAAAAAGCTCCAGCGCTTCTTCTAATGTAATAGTTTCAATACTTTGATTGGCTTTCAGTTTCGCGAATTTTGGTTTTTCTTCATCCTCCTGAACACCTACCTGAACCATAGGCCCATATTTTCCCATTCTTGCAATTATCGGTTTTCCGCTAACAGGATCATTGCCTAACTCTCTTTCACCAACAGACCTTTCAGCATTTTCCAATGTATGCTCAACATCTTCATGAAAAGGTTTGTAAAAATCTCCAACCATCTTGCTCCACTGTTGTTTGCCTTCTGCTATTTTATCAAATTCTTCTTCAATATTTGCAGTAAAAGAATAATCCATTACTTCATCAAAATGCTTGCTTAAAAAATCAGTAACAACAAGCCCAAGATCGGTAGGGAATAATTTTGATTTTTCGGCACCGGTATTTTCGTGCTGTATTGATTTTTGTATTTTATCATTTTTCAGTTTTAAAATATTAAGCTCTCTTTTCACACCTTCTTTATCTCTCTTCTCTACATATTTTCTTTTTACAATTGTACTGATGGTAGGTGCATAAGTGCTTGGCCTGCCTATACCTAACTCTTCCAGCTTTTTTACAAGTGAGGCTTCTGTATATCTTGCAGGCGGACGTGTGAATTTTTCCGTTGCTGTCATTTCTTCAAATTGAAGTTTCTGTCCCACAGTTAAATTCGGCAAACGGCTTTCGCCTTCTTTTTGTTTATCATCATCATCATCACTTCCTTCTATATATATTTTTAAAAAGCCATCAAATTTTATAACCTCTCCTGATGCAGTAAGCTCTTCATTACCTGCCTGTCCGGTAGGCAGGTTTGTACTCATGCCAATTTTTACAATAGTTTTTTCCAGTATCGCATCTTTCATCTGGCTTGCCATTGTTCTCTTCCAGATCAATTCGTATAAGCTCTTAGTCTCATGATAAACATCAGAACTGTTTTCCATGTATGTAGGACGGATGGCTTCATGAGCTTCCTGTGCACTTTCATGCTTGGTCCTGTATTTCCTGATCTCAATGTAATTTTCTCCACAACAATCTCTCACTACTTTTTTAATATCATTAATTGCGGTATCACTTAAGTTAACACTATCGGTACGCATATAAGTTATCTTACCGCTTTCATATAACTTTTGTGCAAGCAGCATGGTTTTACTAACGCCATAGCCAAGTTTACGGCTTGCTTCCTGCTGAAGTGTTGAAGTGGTAAAAGGTGCTGCTGGTGTACGCTTTCCGGGTTTTACCTGGATGTCTTTAACTGTATATTCCGCCCCGATACAGTTTTGCAAATACTTTTCGGCTGCTTCTATTTCATGCTTCCTTCCATCTTCAGCTTTAAAAGAAATTGTCCTGTTATTAATATTTGTTGCTGCAAGTAATGCTTCAATTTTAAAATGGCTGGTAGTTTTAAATTGGTTGATCTCTCTTTCTCTTTCCACAATTAACCTCACTGCTACACTTTGTACCCTGCCTGCACTAAGCCCGCCGGTCATGCCTATCTTACGCCATAGAACAGGTGATAATTCAAAGCCTACGATCCTGTCCAGTACTCGTCTGGCCTGTTGCGAATTCACCAGGTCCATATTTATGATGCGTGGATTTTTTACAGCCTGCTCAATTGCGGGTTTTGTTATCTCATGAAAAACAATACGCTTAGTGGTTTTCGGATCAAGACCAAGCACTTCTGCCAAATGCCAGCTTATACTTTCTCCTTCACGGTCCTCATCCGATGCCAGCCATACTTCATCAGCATTTTTGGCAAGTTGCTTTAACTCTTTAACCACTTTTGCCTTTTCATCCGGTACCTTATAGCGTGGCTTAAAATGATTTTTTATGTCAATGCCCATATCATCTTTTTCAAGATCACGTATATGTCCATAACAACTTTTTACCTCAAAATCTTTCCCCAAAATTTTCTCTATGGTTTTAGCTTTTGCAGGAGACTCAACTATTAAAAGATTCTTTGCCATAATTTATAAATTCTTCAGCAGCATGTTTTTTTTATCTACGCATGCGCACATGCAATATTAGCTTAAAATTGAAAATTCAAAATTTAATTAAATAACATCCACCGCTATTAATAACTTGCTGTTATAAATTTTGCAGATATTTTTATTTGTAAAAAATTGGTATTACTATTGCCCATAGGAAAATTATAATTTGTTTTACCAATGGCATTAGCCCTGATAATTTAACTGCATCGGTAATACCGATTATGAGTATAATCAAAGATATTAACTATGAAGGTTGTAATTGTAGGTTCGGGGAATGTGGCTACAGTGTTGGGCAAGGTAATACACAATGCCGGTCATGAGATTGTTCAGGTAGTAAGCAGAAATGAAAATCATGCAAAAGCCCTTGCACAAATATTTAATAGTTCTTTAGGTAGTTTTAAATCATCAGGTTATAAAGAAGCAGATCTTTATTTATTGGCAATAAATGATACAGCATTGTATCATTTAGATGAATATGTGCAACTGGGAAACAAATTAGTAGTACATACTGCAGGCTCTGTTTCAAAAGAAGTATTAAAAAATATTTCTTCCAATTATGGCATAATTTATCCCCTGCAAAGTTTGATAAAAAATTCAGAGGAGACTCCTGAAATTCCTTTATTGGTTGATGGCAGCAGCCCCGATACAACAACTTTTATCCAGGAATTCTGTAAAACATTATCCGGTAACGTAACTATAGCAGATGACCAGGAAAGACTAAAATTTCATGTTGCAGCAGTTCTGGTAAACAATTTCACCAACCACTTATTTGCAATGGGTGATGAATTTTGCAAAAAGGAAAACATTGATTTTGAAAAGCTATATCCTTTGATAGATGAAACTATTCGCCGTGTAAAACTGCATCCGCCGCAGTCTGTACAAACCGGACCGGCAATACGGGAAGATATATATACATTAGGCAAACATCTTCAAATACTTTCAGCACATCCTGATCTGAAATATCTCTATTTAAAACTTTCAGAAAGCATTTTAAAGCTTCATCAAAAAAAATAATCCTGTTTTCTACTTTGGGAAAATCAAAACCTGTTTGTATCGTATAGTTTAATTTTGCCTGCGTTAAAGAAAAGTAGATGTATAAGGTTACGTTTAAGTTTGAACAGAAAGGGTTAGAGCCTGTTACTATAAATAATGTTGAGCCTGATCAATCAATTTTAGAAGTTGCGCTTACCAATGATATAGAACTGCATCATAATTGCGGAGGTGTATGTGCCTGCAGTACCTGCCATTTATATGTTGAAAAAGGGGAGGATTTTTTGGAAGAACTAAGTGATAAAGAAGAGGATTTTATTGACAGGGCAATAAATCCAAGATTAAATTCCAGGTTAGGTTGTCAGTGCATACTGCATCCCGGAGAAGGGGAAATAGAAGTTACTTTGCCTGATCAAACACAGTTTTTAGGAGAATAAGTTTTAATTAGCTGATTCGCTAATGTGCTAATTCAATTTAGATTGCCAGCACATTAGCACATTATTACATTATCAAATTAGTACTATGAGTTTTGAACCCCCCATTCATTGGAACGATCACGAAGATATTGC
>JADGPX010000166.1 GCA_017882215.1 Chitinophagaceae bacterium
GCATTACCTATTCTTCCTTCCTTCGTCAATTGTTCGATATAATTATCAAATACATGCTCAACACTATGATTCGCTTTTATTGGAACTTTTTGGAAAAATTTATTTTCAAACTCAGAGAAAGAAAATACTTTTAAATCTTCAATAATTTTTTCTGCTTTCGTAGTTTTTGCCAGGAGTTTCCTTTTAATGGTTTTCAGATTCGAATCTCGTAATTTTTCACCCTTAATTTTTTCCCATTCAGATAGGGTAACGTCAATATGTGTACTGTATCTTTTTTTTAACCCCGCATAATAGATAGTAAGTTTAACTGGATAATTTCCTTCACTTTTTGATCGGCGGTTATCAAAAAACAAGGTAACAGTAGGTTTAAGTTCTTTCATAATTTTAAAATTTGCACCATTATTTGCACCACAAATAGTCTGAAATAAGAAAAAATATAAAATTAAAGGAAAATATCGTAAAACCAAATAGCTTATAATTAATTGATAATAGAATCATTAGAAAATATCGGAAAATATCGGAAAACTCTTCGTGTATGACTGTTAATCAGAGGGTCTCTGGTTCAAGTCCAGAAGGGGGAGCTTGAAAATCAGGCAGCTATGAAGTAAATTTATAGCTGCCTTTTTATTTGTGACCATGAATGTGACCATAATAAAATGTGATCTCTGCAGCACTAAAAAGCAGTAACTACATCATATAAACCTTTTTTATTAGCTTTTGCAAAGGCATTTGGTAAGACGAAAGTGCCTCACAATAATATTTACTATATGGCTTTGCATAGCCTTCGTTAATCATTACCAATGGGCAAAGGACGCTGAACAAGCGGAAAGCATAGACCCGATGTACAAAGATCAGCCGCCATTAAAAGGACTGTCGAAACTGATTGAGCCGAAAACAATTTTCTTCTAAAGCTAAAAAGCATATCAGCTGTTATTCAGGGGATTTAATATAAAGGAATAAGCAACGAAACGATCATCATGCGCCAGTGAAACAGGGATATGCAAATCTTCTAAATCCTTTAATATGACCGGGTAACCAACAGGATTCTTCTCTACCTGCAAATCGCCTGGAAAAAAGGAATTTAACTTGTTTAATAGTAATGTTCTGACCGCTTTTGATTGATGATAATAACCGGCATCATCAATTGATTGAATGCCCCACCAAACATTTTCAAAATTTTCATTATTATTAACTACTGTAGCTATCCATTCCTCGCTGATTTTTGACCGGAAATAAAAGGTATGTGATCCATAAATAACCTTACCTCTGTAAAACTCTTCACTATATCCGTTACTTTCCCATTGGATACCTTCGAATTTATTTATCAAAGGCCCTACTGGAATTTCAATGTGCTGAATGATGATCTTTGTCGGAGAAAATACCAAACCGGGAATAGTTCTTTTAAGGTATTTGTACGCCGACTCTTTAACCGACCATAATAACCATACATAGTTCTCAAAAGGGATTTCTGCAAATTGCGGCTGATGATAAAGCGCCTGCTCCAGAGCAGAAAGGATCTTTGAATAAAACCTGAACTGGCTGGTTCGCTGTTTATCCACCGATCTTAACGCTACAATATCATTGCCGGCACTTTTCATGCAGATTGATTCATTTTATCAATTATTACATCAATACAGCTTCCTACTTTGTACATTTTTTCTGCCGAGTCGAAATCAATTTCAATATTGTATTGCGATTCTGCATCTATAATAATATCCACGAGGTTAGCCGAATTGATCTTTAGATCCCTTATAAGATCGGTTTCTTCACTAATTCCATCCAGCATTTCTTTGTTTTCTGTGTAAGGGGCAAGTACTTTTTTTAATTCAGTAAAAATAGTTTTTCTATCCATTGTTATTATATTTTGAAATTATTAAACAGGTATTAACGTCGCCAAAGCCAAAATTAGCTTTTGCTACAACATTAATCTCTCTGTTTACCATTGTTGTGGGTAAATTGTTTGCACTTATTAAATCTATAATTTCCGGGTTGGGGTCTTCCAGGTTGATATTGGGATGTGCAAATTGGTGCACGATCTGCAATACAACAGCTACAGCTTCAATTGAACCAGCCGCACTAAGGCAATGCCCGATCATCGACTTTAATGAATTGACCATTGGAAAATCATATCCTTTCCTATCCAGTGCCTGTACCCAGTTTTGAATCTCGAATTTATCAGCAATAGTAGCGGTTAAATGCCCGCTTATCAAGTCTATTGACTGAGCGCTGGTGTTGGCATCTGCCAGGGCTTCGCGGATGCATTTGATAACACCCGCAGAGCTGGAAGCTGTCATAGTGCCGCCGCTCCGCTGTCCCCCGGAATTATTGCTTCCGCCAAGTATTTCTGCGTATATGGTAGCATTGTGTGCCAGCGCGTAATCAAGGTCCTCCAGGATAAGGGCGCCTGCGCCTGACCCGGGAACGAAACCGCTGGCCGACATACTCATTGGGCGCGATGCCTTTTCGGGTTGGTCATTAAATTTTCTTGACAAAACATGCATAGAATCAAATGCGCCAAATACATAGGAATCTACATATTCACTGCTGCCTACTACCATACGCTTGGCCATGCCATATTTTATGTATTCGTAGCCCATTAAAATGGCTTGTGTTCCGGTGGCACAGGCTGATGAGTTATTAATGATCTTATTACCCAATCCTAAACGGCCTGAGATATAGGCGGTAACGCCGCTGTTCATGATCTGCTCCACCACGCGTGAACCCAGTTTTTTTGATTCCTTAGCATCCACACGGGTAATGGCATTTTTGATCACATCCGTATCAGCCACGCTGCTGCCGAAAATACAACCGGTTTCCCAAAGCGTTTCTTCGCTTACAATGTTGTTGCCTGCGTCCATCCAGGCATCCAGGGCAGCTTTTATACCAAAGGCAATACCCTTACCTTTTAAACCATACAAGCTGGTTTCGGTAATATAATTTCTTAGTTGTTCCCATTCAAATTCGGGCAACCCGCTTACCTGGCAATTAAACTTGAGCTCTTCATATTGCGGGATAAATTTTATACCCGAAACACCGTTCCGTATGGCGTGTAGAAAATCCGGAACACCCATTCCATTGGGTGAAACTACGCCTAAACCAGTTATAACAACACGACGACTCATTCTGCTTTATTTTTTTATAACGGCATTTTTAATAATACCCGAAAATATACCTTTTGCAACTAATTCTGCTGCACCATTATGCATTTCTATCAAACACTTCAATTTGCCAAAACGAAAATATTGTTTTTTGGAAGTAACTATAACTTTTTCTCCAGGTAATACCATTTTAAAAAAAGAAACGTCTGTAGCTGTAAGCAAAGGGAATGATCCTCCATCCATAGTTACGCCGGCTTTCCTGTTTCCGCTGATGATCAGGTGTATACCTAATACTACCAGGCCTATCTGTGCCATAATTTCGGTAATGATAACGCCTGGTGTTACCGGGTTGTTTACAAAATGATCTTCATAAAAAAAGGCATCTTTTCTTAATGTATAATCTCCCGTTACTCCATTCATATCCAGTGCTGAAATATTATCTATAAAAAGGAAAGAGGATTTATAAGGTAAATAAGTTAAAATATCGTTGTACATGTCATTGGTCAGTTGTTATTGGTTTTGCATTTGAATTTTATGTAAGCGTTAAATTTGACATGAATTATCGGCAATGCTCCCCGCCATCTACATGAATTAAAGAACCATTTATCCAGTATGCTTCATCTGTGCATAGCAGGTAGATCACATTTGATACGTCATCCGGTTTTGTTATCCTGCCCAAAGGATTTCTTTCTTTTGCCATCCTGATCAGCTTTTCACTCCCGGGTATCCTTTTCAGTGATGGTGTTTCGGTAATTCCTGCCTGTATCAAATTTGTTTTTAATCCATATTTACTTAATTCTATAGCCATATAGGTTGTAAGGCTTTCGAGTGATGCTTTGGCAATGGACACCGCAGCATAGCCCTCCCAATATTTATGCGCGCCTTCACTGGTGATCCCTATTATCCTGGCATCTGGTTGAAAAAGTCCTGCTTTTAAAAGAGATCTGACCCAATCCAATATACTGGTTGACATAGCATAAGTAGTGACCCGAATATCTTCAATAGACAGAACCTCGTTACTTTTATCAAGGTCGCCATCCGGTAAAACTAATGGTTTTAAATTGCCTCTTGCTATGGAATGAAGGAGGAGCCTTACGCTATGCTTTTTACCAATAGCCGTAAATTGTTCAATAAAGGAATTACGGCCCAATGTATCTAATGCATTTATGTTGAATGGCGCAATATTTATTTCACAAGTTTCGGCTAATTTTAAAAATCTTTCTTTAAGCGATCTTTCTGCTGTTGCAGTTTCCCGGTATAATACAGCGATGTTCATACCATGCATAGCCAGTTTTTCAACTGCGGCAATGCCAAAACCACTTGAGCCACCTAATATAATGGCCCAGGAATGAGAAAATTGCTTTTTGTTTTTATGCACTTAAACTTTTTTAACTATGTAATATATAAAAGGTTTATTTGTTTTGATTTGATCCACGAATTAAGGTAAATAAAATGCGGGTGCATATCTATAATAATTAAAGCCAGCAAAAGTAAGTGAAAACTAATAAATTAAGGCGGATATATGCTTACTTTATATGAAGTTTACCATAATTCTCTATATTTGCAAGGCAACCCCATCTGGTCTTACTATGAAATTAAGTATAATATTTGCATTGTTTTTTATTCTTTTCGGTGGGATTGTACAAGGTAAAAATTTGAAACAAAATTTTGACAGGTCGGCTTTTTATGCGGTAATGGCATCAGGAAAGATGGAGGATGTTAATGAAGAGCTTATCCTGTTAAATTCAGCTTCTATAAGCGAAAAAGAAGCCTATGAGGGAGCCCTGATGATGAGAAAAGCCGGACTTGTAAAAATACCTGCGGAAAAATTAAAGTTCTTTAAAAAAGGGCGTATTAAACTGGAAACAGCATTATTAAAAGACAGCAGCAATGGCGAATACCATTTTTTAAGACTAACCATCCAGGAACATGCACCCAAAATAGTTAAGTATCGCGCTGAACTTGAAACCGATAAACAATATATTAAAAGATCCTTTAAAAACTTATCGCAAGTTGTTCAGCAAGCCATTATTGATTACAGTAAAAATTCAAAAATATTGCACCCACAAGATCTTTAATTTTTTAAAAAGGATGAGTAAAAAAGTATTGGCTATTTATTATACGCAATCGGGCCAGCTGGGCGAAATTGTCGATCATTTTATTGCACCGCTTATGGAGGCAGGTGTATCAGTAGAAAAAGTGAGCATCAACCTGGCAAAGAATTACGCATTCCCATGGACTACTGATAGTTTTTTTAGTGTGATGCCAGATTGTGTTTTAGATGTGCCCGCAGAACTGGCTCCTTTTGAGCTTAAAGAAACAGCCTATGATTTGATTATTTTAGGATATCAGGCCTGGTTTTTATCCCCAAGTATCCCATTTAACTCTTTATTACATCATCCTGGTTTAATGGCCGTATTAAAAAACACCCCGGTTATAACTATAACAGGTGCGCGAAATATGTGGCTTAACGCTTTTGTAAGAGTTAAAAAATTGATCCATGCCACTAGTGCTAAACTGGTGGGCAATGTTGCATTGGTAGATACGCATACAAACCTGGTTAGTTTTGTTACCATTTTTCACTGGATGCTGCATGGTAAAAAAGACCGCTATCTAAACATTTTTCCCCCTCCAGGTGTTTCAGATGCTGACATTAAGCATTCCAGCATATTTGGTGAGCGTGTGTTGCCGCATTTAAACAGCAATGAATGGGATGGATTACAGGATGAACTGGTTATTGAAGGTGCAGTTAAACTAAACTACAATTTAATGATCATAGAATCAGTAGCTGGTAAAATATTTGCGCTTTGGGCTAATTTTATTGTAAAAAGGAAAAACAGGGCTGTATGGCTTAAGGCATTCAAATATTATCTTTTGATCGCTTTTTTAATAGGCGCACCTATTATTCTTACTATAGATGCAATTTTTATTAAGCTATTTTCGCCCAGGCGTATAAAAGCAAAAAAACAATATTATTTAAATTTAAATTTAAATTAATTCACCTCTATGTCTGCTATCGAAGTTTACATAAATAGTACATCCGCCTATTTTCCTAATGATCCTGTTCCTAATGATGATATGGAATTATACCTAGGCTTTATTAATGGTAAACCTTCCAAATCAAAAAGTGTCGTATTACGTAATAATGGTATAAAAAGCCGATATTATGCCTTAACAAAAGGCGGGAAAGCTACACATACCAATGCACAAATGACCGCATTAGCTGTTAAAGCTTTATTTGAAGATGATCCTGCTAAAATAAAAGATATTGAATTGCTTTCATGCGGAACATCATCACCCGACCAGGTGATGCCCAGTCATGGTGTAATGACGCATGGCTGGCTGCCAGAAGCAGAAGCTATAGAGGTTGTTTCTCCGGCAGGTGTATGCTGTGCAGGCATGCATGCCATTAAGTATGCCTATATGGCTATCAGAACAGGCGATGTAAAGCTTGCAGTGGCAACCGGTTCCGAAAGATTTTCGGGCCTGCTGGTATCAGATGTTTTTGAAGAAGAGGC
>JADGPX010000017.1 GCA_017882215.1 Chitinophagaceae bacterium
CTGTATAGAATTGTGGCCATTAAAAGAAATATTTTTACATACTATTAATTTATTGAAATAATATGCAATTTTTCTTTTTAAATTCATAGATCTGTTATGGTGTAGGCTTCGGCTATTGGCCATAATACCGAATAGCGGCGTACCCGGATAGCAGGCTGTTATTAAAGACATACCAACAATGGCAAAAATGGAAATGAATTCTGCTTGCTGCTTTTACTTAATTATCAGACGAACAGCATATGTGATCCCAACCCGGCACCTTCTTTGTAAAATTCACCCACGGTAAGAATACCGCCGATTCCATCATATATATCTTCTTTTTTAAGATGGAACATTTCCATAGCCAGTTTACAGGCCCATAGTTTAACACCCGAAGCTTTCAGGATATCCAGAAATTCACCCACACCAGGCATATCCAGTTTTTCCATTTCCTTTTTCATCATATTGCTGGCTAATGCTTCCATTCCGGGAAGCCCACCCAGCAAAGTAGGTATATGCATAGCAGGGTTACCTACGGTAGCCACATGCAGGTGTTCCAGTTTCTTTTTATTGATGGCTTCCAATCCGAAGAACGTAAAGAAAATCTCTGCTTCAATTCCTTCCATCCGGGCGCCATTGGCCAGGATAAAAGCGGCGTATACATTTTCCAGTGAGGCTTTGGACAGGATGATCATCATCTTTTTTATTTCACCATTATATTCACTCATGACTGATAATTTTTTGATTTTAAAATCAGATACAACTGGCGGGTTTAGGCAGGCCGGCGATCTTTGTTGCTTTTTTCAGGGGTCCCTGTGGAAAGAGGGCATAAAATTCTTCGATATCCACCACTCCGCTCTTCCCAATTTTACGGATGCTGAGGGGGATCTCTTTTTTGTGTTGGTCCTGCAGGTAATCAATGATCTGCCAGTGCCTTGGTCCCAGTTCAGTAATGCCCTCTTCTTTGGCAATTTCAGTAGCAATGGTTTTGTCCCATTGTGAAAAGCCGGTCAGGTAACCTTCTTCATTTACATTGATGGTTTTACCGGAAATAATTTTTTCCATATTCTTTTTTTTATTGTGATTAAAAGTGTTTACCCTCCATTTGCATAGTGGTGGATACAAAAGGAATATGTGTGCCTTTCAGCAGCATATGCCAATATATCCACCGGAATGCCAGTTTCCCCATGTGGTTCATACGGCTTTCTTTCAGCAAACGCAAAGGGCCGATGCCGGGGAATGGGAATGTCCCTTCCACCGGTTCATGTGTATAGTTAAAGTCAATAAGTAATGCTTTTCCGTTGCCGGTTTCTAGGAAACAGTTGGCATGCCCGTCAAATTCTTCTTTCAGCGGTTCGCCCTTGACATAACGCAGTATATTCTCTGTAAGGATCTCCGCTTCAAAATGGGTTACAGAACCGGCTTTGGAAGCGGGGATGTTGGTGGCATCCCCCAGTACAAAAATATCCGGGTGTTCCAGCGATTGCAACGTTGCTTTATTGGTGGGAACAAAATTCAGATCATCTCCCAGCCCGGAACGTTCTATCAATGCATCTCCTTTATTGGTGGGAACTGTTACCAAAAGGTCAAACGAAACTTCCCTTCCTTCATAGTCAATTATCTTTTTGTTTTCGTTGTCAACTTTCTTTATACCGAAATCATTTACCTGATTGATGTTTTTTTCAACCAACAGGTGGCTCAGTGTTTCCGTGGCTTTTGGTTTGGTGAAAGCACCGCTAAGTGGGGTTACATAGGTGATATCCACTTTATCCCTCATCTTTTTATTTTTGAAATAGGAATCGGCAAGGAAAGAAAATTCCAGCGGAGCCACCGGGCATTTGATCGGCATCTCGGTGATGTGTACCACTAATTTTCCGCCTTCCCATTTACGGAGTTTATCCCTGAGAGCCAATGACCCTTCAAATGTATAAAAATCAAATACGCTGTTCCTCCATTCTTTTCCGTTCATACCCTCTACTTCTTCAGGGGCTATATTGCAGCCGGTTGCAATAATCAGGATATCATAATGGATTAGATCACCATTTTGCATAAGTACCTTTTTTTCTCCGGCTAGTATCTTTTCTGCTTTATCATTTATCAGATTCACCCCTTTAGGAATAAAGTCCTTAATGTGCTTCACAATATCTTCGGGTTCATATATATCAAACGGCAGGAAAAGATATCCTGGTTGGTAATAATGTTCCTGACGGTGGTCGATTACATCTATTTCCCAAGATTCCTTATCTATTTCATGATTAAGGTGGTTGGCCATTATAGTTCCTGCTGTTCCGGCTCCGAGTATAACTATTCTTTTCATGATTCTTAATTTGGGTTATTTTTTCAACTTGACAAAAATAGAGCAGAGCATAACGCTATTGTATGAGATAAATCAGTGAGAAAACTGAAATACATCATGGGCCTTTGTAACATAAGTTTTTGCCTTTGTTGGTCTCTTTCTACATCTTAAATACATCTTACTATTCAGGAAGCCGTCGTTTGATGTTATCACCATCGACCGAAGGCTCGCCAAACATTTTGCTGATGATGTTACCGTGCCGAAATATGCCGGTTGTTGCGGCATGGCCGGTGACCGTGGTTTTTGTTTCCAAAACTTACCACCGTTGCAACAAACCCTGAAGCTTTGGAAGTAAAGCAACAAACGTATGATGGGTTATTACTCTTCTACAAAAACCTGCGAAATAGCCATGTCAGAAGCTGTAAAGGAAAACTATGAATCGATTTTGTATTTGGTGGATGAGTTGTTGTAGTTTAAGTTATTTAAAAATTTGAATTTCATTTTAAATAAAAAACTTATTCTTTTCATGGGTAGGTTATAGGGTTATGTATCTTATTAATTGATCAGGTTAATTCATATATGCAGCAATAACAATGAACCTTATCCAAACATTCAGGCATTGACAGGTTTACTCCATTCATAATAGGGAATCTCATCATGGCTTATTGATTCCTTCTGCTGCCAGTAAGCCTGGGTAACAACATGTCCATCGGGTGTATGTAACAATCTTCCAAAAATTGCATTGATGGGATTAAAAGTATAATCTGTTACACCAACTGTAAATGTTTCCGGTGCCGGAGGAGGTGCAGGTGGTGGAGGTGGAGGTTCAGTTCCCTCTACCGCTTTCACAACTGGTGCAGGTGCAGCTTTAGGTGGCGGTGACGGAACCACCACGACAGTATATTTATTATACTCCAGTAATTTTTTAAAAAACTGTACTCTTTCAGGTTGTACGTTCTTTTCCACGATGCCACATTTTACACCGTCCAGTTCTTCAAATTCGTGATTTTTATTGATAGCCATATTTCCTTTATTACATTGTAAGTGCTGTAATATAATCGTATACCCAACTTAATAATCCTACCAGCACAATGCCTGCTCCACAAATGATCATTCCCAGTTTGGTGGAAGGATGCAGGTTGATCTTTTCAATAGGCTGTTCATTTTTATCCATAAACACCGCCCTGATCACCCGAAGATAATAATATAAAGAAACAATCAGGTTCAATGCTGCCACGGTGATAAAAAAGTAATTTCCATTGGATGCACCTGCAGTGATCAAAAATAATTTACCAAAAAATCCGGCAGTGGGCGGAATGCCGGCCAGTGAAAACAATGCCAGCGCAAGTACCCAACTTATGAATGGATTGGTTTGATACAATCCTTTATAATCATTGATACGCTCTTTACCGGTTTGTTGCGAAATAGCACCAGCCACCCCAAATGCTGCAAGGTTGGAGAATACATAGATCAAAACAAAATATACCACGGATGATGTACCCGCTATTGAATTACCGCTGATACCCACCAATATGAAACCTACCTGCGCAATGGATGAATAAGCAAGGAAACGTTTGATATTTTGTTGTCTTAAAGCAAAAAGGTTACCAATGATCATTGTGGCAATGGATAATAACACCACCATATTGTACCACAGTTCATGCATGGGAGCAAACACTTTGTACAAAGCGGTGAGCAATATAAATGCAATGGAACCCTTTGATATTACCGATAAAAAAGAGGAAACCGCAATGGGTGCTCCTTCATATACATCGGCCGTCCATAAATGAAAAGGAACGATAGACAACTTAAATGCAAAAGCGGTAAATAAAAATATAAAGGCCAGTATTTGCAACGGACTTCCATCCAGCATGGCGGGCATTTCTGCAAAACTGATGGTACCGGTGGCACCATACATCAATGAAATACCAAACAATAAAATACCGGAGGAGAACGCGGATGACAAAATCATTTTCATGGATGCTTCCGATGATATTTTTTTCTCCAGGTCAAAATTAGTCATCGCCGCAACAGGAATAGTAGAAAGCTCGAGTGACAAAAAAAACATGAGCAGGCTGCCGCTTGAGATCATAAAAAACATACCTAATAAGGCGGATAGCATGAGTATAAAAAACTCCGGCATGTGTTCACTCTTCTTTAACCAGTCTGCAAATAATAAAGAAATAAGATATACACCTAAGCTTAAAATACTTTTCTGAAAAGCTATCAATGCATTGGTAGTGAAAAGGCCGCCAAATAAACTACCTGTTTCATTGAAAAAAAAACCAGCAATAAAATTAGCCAGCAATAAAAATTGCAGCAGGGATAAAAGGCTTTCATTTTTCATCCCCTTACCTACCTTTATAAATAACAGGAGGAAGATGATGAAAGTGATTACCAGTTCAGATTTCATTAATATCAAAAAGTCGTTCAACATACATTTTTAAATGTGGAATGTAAGATATCGAATACCGGACTTCCTTAACGATGCCTCATCGCGATATACTTCATTCTTTAATTATCAGAATTATTTCCCTGCCACTTTATGCATTATTATTTCCGCAGCCGGACTGATCAAATCATTCAACCAGAACGGCGCCACACCAATCGCAATGATTCCTGCAATTAAAATCACGGCCGCCAATTTCTCATTCCATTTTGCATCACTTAAATTATTATAGCCTTCCTTTATTGGGCCCATTGCCGTTTGCCCGATTGCCCTTAGAATATACACCGCAGTCACTACAATTGATATGCAGGCTGCAATGGTTGCAATGCGATGAAATGGATCAGGGTGCTGCCAGGAGCCTATGAACACCGTCATCTCGGCAACAAAACCACTCAGCCCCGGCAATCCCAATGAACACAATCCAACGATAAATAACACCGTGGTGATAAAGGGCATTACTTTCATCAGTCCGCCCATTTCATTTACCTGCCTGGTATGGGTACGTTCGTAGATCATACCGATGACAGCGAAGAAAAGAGCTGTCATTAAACCATGCGATACCATTTGCATTACGGCACCCGTCATGGCTGTTTTTGTTAACATGCCGATGCCCAACAAAACAAACCCGCAATGACTAACAGATGAATATGCGTTGATATATTTCAGATCCTTCTGCATCATCGTAGCAAAGGCTCCATATAAAATAGCAATGGTAGATAGAACGATAATGATGGTAGCATATTCCTTTGCTTCATCAGGCATAATATAAGTGGCCACCCTCAAACAACCATAGCCACCCAGTTTCATAGAGATGCCTGCCAGGAACATTGAGCCTGCAGTAGGCGCAGAAGAGTGACCATCAGGCACCCAGGTATGAAAAGGAAACAATGCGGTAAACACCCCAAATCCAACAAATAAAAGAGGGAAACAAATTTTTTGAACCTGAACAGGGATATGGCCCCGGGACAAGGTTAATAAGTCAAAAGTTTTTTCCGGGCCGCCAAAATAAACTCCTAATAAACCCACTAACACCAATGCAGATCCGCCCATTAGCATGAGGGCCAGTTTATTGGCAGCATATTCTTTTTTACCGCTTCCCCAGATGCCGATCAGCAAATATTTTGGTATTACTGCAATTTCAAGAAAGAAGAAAAGAATGAAGAGGTCGAGCGAAATAAAAAACCCATAAGCCCCAAGGCTAAGCAGGATGAGTAAGAAATAAAATTCCTTTGTCATCTTTGTTACGTTCCATGAAACCAGTACGCCTGCTATCACCACGAATGCAGTCAATAAAACCATGGCTACTGAAATACCATCTACGCCCAGATGAAAACTGATATGCCAGGCGGGGAACCAGTTGTATTGCAATTCAAATAACATTTGTGCCTCATTGCCTCCTGCTCTTTCATTGCGGAAAGCGAAAAGCAAAACAAACGCCAATACGAATTGTAGTGTTGAACCAATCAGTGCGGTCCACTTCACCTGCTCTGCATTCCGCATCAGTAGTATGACAACTGCTGTAAGCAGCGGTAATAATATCAATAATGTTAAATTCATCTATTAGTTTCGAATGTTGAATATTTCCGCCTGGTCCTGCAAATAATTTCCTGCCTGCCAGGTAGAGATATACTACAATTATTATTTAATTTTTATTTCCATATATAAATAAACAGCACTGCAAGCCCGATTACCCCGGCTAAAAAGTAAATGGCATATTGCTGTACTTTACCTGATTGAAAACCCTTTATTTTTTCTGAAATTGCCTGCGTTGTATTTCCCGTCATATTCACCATTCCATCCACAACATTTTTATCAAACCATGCAGCGGGCCTTCCAATTAAATTGAACAATATTTTTTTGGTGATGAACAAATACAATTCATCCATATAAAATTTATGATAGGCTGCTTTGTAAAAGCCGTTCAATGAAGCGGCAATTGCATCAGGCTTATTGTTTTGTTTTTTATACAACCACATCGCTGCGAATATACCGGCCAATCCCAATGCAACCGGGGCAATAGAAAATTGCAGATGAAATGCAGACTCCAATAGTTTACCATCTGAACTTACAAAATTTCCAAAAGGAATAAATCCTGCTACGGCAGCACCAACAGCCAACAGCACCAATGGCATCATCATAGCAAAGCCGCCTTCTCCATGAACCTCACCCCCCGCCCTCTCCAAGGGAGAGGGAGCTTCTTTGTTCCAGAAAATACTAAAATATAAACGGAACATATAAAATGCAGTTAACCCTGATGTGATCAATGCGATCCAATAAATAATGGCATTGTGGTGATATGCAGCTAATAATATTTCTTCTTTACTAAAGAATCCTGCAAATGGCGGTACACCTGAAATCGCCAGGCAGGCTATTAAAAAAGTAATATGCGTAATGGGTAAATATTTTCTTAGTCCACCCATGTCTTTCATTTCATTGCTATGAATAAAATGAATTACCGCACCGGCACCCAGGAACAACAAAGCTTTGAACATAGCATGTGTAAAGAGGTGAAACATGGAGGCAGTAAACCCCAAACCATTTTCCCCGCCTGAACCGGACACGCCTAATGAAAACATCATAAAACCTATCTGCGATATAGTAGAATAAGCCAATACTCTTTTGATATCTGTTTGTGTACAGGCTATCACTGCAGCAAATAAAGCAGAGATAACACCTACATAAGAAACTACCTGCAGGGCCGGCGGCGACATACTAAAAACAGGAAATAATCTTGCAACTAAAAAAACGCCGGCCACTACCATTGTGGCGGCATGTATCAATGCAGATACCGGAGTAGGCCCTTCCATTGCATCAGGCAACCAAACATGTAAAGGAAACATAGCGCTTTTACCAGCTCCTCCAATAAACACCAACACCAGCGCCCATGTTAATGCAGAAACGCCGAGGAAGGAGGAAGCAACAGCCGTTTGAAATTCCGGTGCCGAAGAAGATGTTAACCGCTGTATGAGTGTATTAAAATCCAATGTGCCTGCATAAAAGGATAATATCAATATTCCTATGAGAAAGCCAAGGTCGGCAAAACGGGTAACGATAAACGCTTTTTTGCAAGCGGCGACTGCGCTGGGCCGATCATAATAATAACCGATTAATAAAAAGGAAGATATTCCTACCAGTTCCCAGAAAATATACATTTGGAAAATATTGGAAGCCATCACCAATCCCAACATAGAAAAAGTAAAGAGGCCCAGAAATGCATAGTAAGTAGGAAATCTATCTTCGCCCTTCATGTAGGCCAAACTATAGATATGTACCATCAATGAAATAAAACTCACCACTACCAACATCATCACCGAAATAGGATCGAGGATAATTCCCATATCGATGGAAAGCCCGGGTGAAAATTGGAGCCATGTATATTGTAGAGGTATTAATTTTTGATAAACACCATTCACTTTTCCATACTCAAAAAAATAACCGTATGCTGTATAAAGTGATAAAACAGTTGACACTAATAAAAGGGAAGTCCCAATAATGCCGGATGAATTCTTTATATGTTTTCTACCGAATAAACCAAGCAGTAAAAACCCTGCCAGTGGCAGCAAAGGAATCAGCAATAAAGCCCATCCTATATCCTTCCCGAAGGGAAGGACCTGGAGCATTGGAATTTGTAAAAAATCATTCATAATATGGTAAGTGGCTCTTCTTTTTTCTCTCCTTCGGGGAGAGATAGAGCTTTTAAAATTTCATCTCTTCAGCATTCTCTACATCAATGGAATGATGACTCCTGTATAAATTAATAATGATAGCAATGGCTACCGCTGCTTCCGCTGCTGCTATGGCTATCACAAAAATTGAAAAGAATAACCCATCCAGTTTGTTTGGCCATAAATATTTATTGAATGCAATAAAATTCAGGTTCACACTATTTAAAACCAGTTCTACACTCATCAGCATGGTGATCAGGTTTCTCCTGGTAAAGAAACCGTACACACCGATAAAAAACAGTGCGGCGCTAATGAATAATAAATGATATAATCCGGGCTCCATCATGCTGTTGCGGGTTTTGAACGTAAAGCAATTACAATGCAACCAATCATTGCCGCCAGCAGTAATATACTCACTACTTCAAAGGGCAATGCAAATCCATTGTCTTCAACACCCAGCATTTGATTACCAATATTTGATACACTGGGTGCGATGGGTTGGTCAGTTGTTTGTTTAAATGAATGCTGGTATAATTGCAACATAGTTAAGGCAAAACCACAAAAGGCTGCCAATGCTGAAAATACCTGTCTTCCGATTTTTTCTTTGGGTAATAATTCTCCTGCCTGTTGTGTTAAAAAAATCGAGAAGATGATCAGGACGGTAATGCCGCCAACATATACTACTATTTGAACAGCAGCAATAAACTCATACTGCATCCAGAAATACAGCCCTGCAATTCCAATCAATGAAAATAAAAGGAAGATGGCCGCACGAAATATTTGCCGGGTAGTGACTGCCAGCGCACCGCTCACCAAAGTAAGTGCCGCCAGCATGTAAAATATTATTGTTGATCCGCTCATTTAAGGGTTATTATTTCAATGTCGAATACCGGTTGTCTTTATTCCCGATAGATATTATTATTCTACTCCTTCCCTGATCTCCGATCCGGGTTTATTCAAAATTTTTGTCAGCTCACTTCTGTCATATACGCTGTGTTCAAATGTTTGTGCCATTTTAATTGCATCTGTCGGACAGGCTACAATACAGAGGTTACACATAGTACACAATTCAAGATGATATACAAATTTGTCAAGGGCTTTTTTCTTTTTTCCATCGGTTGCAATATCAAATTTAGTAATGATCTTAATAGTACCATTGGGGCAAGCGAGTTCACAGGCGGTACAGCCCGTGCAGGCATGTTCATTATTTTCATCATGCAGCATCACCACTTCACCCTTGAATCTTTCAGGCAAATTCAATGTTTCCCTGTTATCAGGATATTGCTGTGTAATGATCTCTTTATGATGTGTAAAATAATAAAGCGTAAGCCGAAGGCCGATAGCCAGCGACTTTAGACCACTAAAAACTTCTTTTATATATTTAACTATAAACATGCCCCTATCCCCTAAAGAGGAATTTTATTTTTTATATGAACAATATTTTCTTTTCATAAATAGACATTAAATCATTATACCCTTTAATTGCTCCCCTTTAGGGGATGGGGCTAAAAATGCCACCCCAATATCGCCATTAATGTTACCAACAATATATTGAACATACTGATCGGCAATAAATATCTCCATTCCAGGTTTAGCAACTGATCGATGCGTAATCTTGGAAATGTCCACCTGAACCACATGATCAAAAATATCAGGAAAAATGTTTTTCCAAAGAACCAGATACTGGATGGAATATAATCCATTACATGATTAAACCCTTGCCAGTGGCCGATATGAAAAGGCATCCATCCGCCCAGGAATAAAGTAGCACCGATGGCACATACAATAAATACATTTACATATTCAGCTAAAAAAAACAGGGCGAATTTCATTCCTGAATATTCTGTGTGAAATCCGGCAGTCAGTTCTGATTCGGCTTCTGCAAGATCAAATGGTGCCCGGTTGGTTTCTGCCGTTACTGCTATAATAAAAATGATAAAAGCAATGATTACCGGGATATGTCCTTTAAATATCCACCAGCCATCCGCCTGGGATTGAATGATATCGTTCAGATTTAAACTGCCTGATAACACCACAATGGAAAGAATAGATAACCCGGCGGATAATTCATAACTCACGATTTGTGCGCCACTGCGCATAGCCCCCATCAAAGAATATTTATTATTACTTGCCCAGCCCGCTATTAAAATACTGATCACCATGATGGAAGAAACAGCAGATACATATAACACACCGATATTCAGATCCCACATTTGAAAATCTTTTGCAAAAGCGATCGGCGCCATCAGCAGCATGGCTACCATCATTGCGATGAAGGGCGCTAAATTAAATAAAAATTTATCAGCCCCGGCCGGAGTCATACCTTCTTTCACCAATAACTTCACCGTATCTGCCAGTGATTGCAACATTCCTTTAGGCCCTACCCGATTGGGTCCGAGACGTATCTGCATCCACGCAGAAACTTTTCTTTCCATGATCACTAATACCAGCCCGAGTATGGCAAACAAACCAATTACACACACACCTGCAATCACCATTTCAATGACCATCGTCCAGATTGGATTAAAGGTTGCCCTTAACCAGTTGTCTATAAATTTCGATATATTAGAAAAGCTCCACATAACCCCAACCCCTAAAGGGGCTTTATATATTTTTAATAAAAAATGTTATCACAAACAAAAAGAAACTTGCCACCACCGGGTTCTGTTGCCTTTAAGCCCCCTTCAGGGGGTTTGGGGGCCTTACCGGTCTATATCCGGTATCACCAAATCCAGTGTCCCCATCATTGCTACCAGGTCACCTAACTTACTGCCTCTTACCATATGATCCAATGCTGAAAGATTTGAAAATCCCGGTGAACGAAATTTAATTCTGTAAGGAGTGGTGCCACCTTCACTCACAATATATACCCCAAATTCGCCTCTTGCTGTTTCTACCCGTTGGTAAAATTCTCCTTTCGGTAATTTCAATACTGCCTTTGTCTTTGCCTGGAAATCACCTTCGGGAATATTATCAATCAATTGTTCTATTATCCTGATGGATTGATTCATCTCTCTTACCCGGACCATGTACCTTGCAAATGAATCGCCTCCTGTTTCCAGTATTTCATCAAACTCCAGTTGATCATATATTTCGTAAGGATACAATTTCCGGATATCACAAGAAACGCCACTGCCCCTTGCCGGTGGCCCGGTGCAGCCATAAGAGATCGCATCTTCGGGAGATAAATAACCTACTCCTTTCATCCTGTTTTGGAAAATAATGTTACCGGTAACCAGTTCATCGTATTCATTAACCTTCGATTTGTATAACCTGATAAAATCCTTTACCCTTCTTTGAAAATTGGGATGAATATCCTGCATTACTCCACCGGGTACCATATAGTTCATCGTAAGTCTTGCACCGCAGGTTTCCTCCATGATATCATTGATAGATTCTCTTTCCCTAAAGGCATGAAAGAAAGGGGTGAATGCGCCCAGGTCCATTGCCATTGCTCCCCACCACAATTCATGCGAAGCAATTCTTGTTAACTCATCCATTAATACACGAATCACCTGTGCCCGTGAAGGTATTTCCACCTGCAAACCTTTTTCTACACAAAGCGCACAAGCATGATTATTGATGTGGGAAGAAAGGTAATCCATCCGGCTGGTTACGTATATGAATTGACGGTAGCTTAGGCTCTCACACATTTTTTCAATAGAGCGATGAATAAAACCCAGGTGTGGTTCCACTTTTTTAATGGTTTCCCCATTGATCGTAATCACCAGGTGCAACACGCCGTGAGTGGCAGGATGCTGTGGCCCTACGTTAATCATTACATCACCTTCTGTTGTTCTCCCTATTTCTTCAATCATTTGCCCCTATCCCCTAAAGGGGAATTGATTAAGTTTTATATAAAATTAAATTTCCAGTATTTTTTTTCAACTAACTTATCTTAATTCATCGATAATATTACTCTTGCCTTACTCCCCTTTAGGGGATGGGGGCATTACAGTTTTATCATATTGATTGGGTCTTCAAAATCTTTTAGCATTGGTTTCTTCCCTTCCCATCCATCGGGTAATATCAGCAAGCGCAGATCCGGATGATCCAGGAAATTCACACCAAACATTTCATATACTTCCCGCTCGTGAAAATTGGCGGTTTTCCAGATATCACTTACCGTTTCTATTGCAGGGTTACCTGCAATTAACTTTGATTTAATTACAATGTTGTGGCGAAATTTTGTGGAATCTAAATGATACACCATGGTAAGATGTGTCTTCCAGTCGATACAGGTAAGACAAAAAAGATAATCAAAGAATAAAGAAGCATCCTGCCGAAGCTGCCCTGCCAGCAACCGCCAGTCTTTGGGTTCCACATTAATTGTAAGCCATTGTCCACCTTCTTCAAAAGTAGCTGCGGGTAACAGTTCAGTAATTTTTGCTTTTAATTCTTCGTTGGTCATCTTATCCTTATCAATTAAATCTGGTGTAATTTATCTCCGCCTGATACCGGTTTTGGAACCTGTATCTGTTCTCTTGTCAGCCCACTTTTTATTTTTTCCTGTAAACTTATCAATGCATGCAATAGCGCTTCGGGCCTTGGCGGACAACCGGCAACATATACATCTACCGGTATCACATGGTCGGCCCCTTTTACAACTGAATAGGTATTATAAAAGAAAGGACCTCCACTGATGGCACAGGCGCCCATGGCAATTACATACTTGGGGTCGGTCATCTGGTCGTATAATCTTTTTAATACAGGCGCCATTTTATTTACGATGGTGCCCGCTATGATAATTACATCCGCCTGTCTTGGCGAAGCTCTTGCTACTTCAAATCCAAACCTGGAAAAATCATATTTAGCTGCAGCAACCGACATCATTTCTATACCACAACAACTGGTAGCAAAGGTGAGCGGCCACAATGAATTGGAGCGTGCCCAGTTGATCACATCATCCAGTTTGCTTAACACAATACCACCACCGGGTGTTTCATGTACCTGACCCGGAAAAGCAGATGCAGCCTCCAACCTCTCTCCTACATGGGAAGCTTTGGAAGGACCTATATAATTTGAAGTGTTACTCATTATTTAAAGAGTTACCATTTTTAATTTTATGCTATACAACAAACTATTATTTTCATAAATAAGCAGGCTCTGCATTTCGGTTCCCCCTTTGGAGGAGTTTGAGGTGACAGCCTTTACATCCACTTTAATGCTCCCTTTTTATGTGCGTATAAAAACCCCATAAACAATATAAAAAAGAAAATAACAATTTCAACCAGGGCCATCCAGCCTACTTTTTTTGCTACCACTGCCCAGGGAAACAAAAAAACAAGCTCCACATCAAAGATCAAAAATATCAATGCAAATAAATAATAACCCACATTCAGTTGTGTCCAGGTTTTTCCCTGAGTAGGAATACCACATTCGTATGGCTCCCCTTTTTGAGCATTGGAAGTAGATTTTGTAACAATTTTAGCAATTAGAATAGCGATAATAGAAAATGTCAACGCTGCAAGAATCAAAACAATCATCGAAGTCGCACCCATAAAAAATTAATTAATTTTATGAATTATTAGGCCCGCAAGTTAGCAAAAAATTATTGTTGTCCGGGATAAAATCGAGTAGGAAGTGAGGGATTCTTTCCCTCACTGTCCTCTCACACCACCGTATGTACTTACGTGTACGGCGGTTACTTTAATGATTTTAACGACTTGATACGCAAAGGTTTCGTTTGCTGTTTCATAAGGATCTCGCTTTAGAATATAATGGAAAAATGATTGCCGAAACTTTATCAATGTTAAATATGATCAGAAAATAATATCATTTCTAAATCAGGAAGTATTCCCCGGTCAGAAACTTTTATTTAGCTTACTAGTACGATTAAACCTTCATGTGCCAGTTCTAATTCTTCAATAGCAACCTCGCTTGTGTTTGCATTAAGCACAGGGCCGGAAAGGCGAACAGGAAAAGCGTTTACCGCCCTCCAGATTATTACAGGTTCATGATTTTCATTTAATAATTGAATGACTATGTCACGACGCTCCACCTGGTTTAAGTTTTTTGTATTCATCCAGTTGAAAAAATCGTTATCTCCTTTTAAAATACCACGTTTCAATACAATATTTTTATAACGGGTAAGTCCCGGCATTTTATGAGCGGCTTGGTTCGGGTCTGCGCCATCACGGTGTTCAATCACATCTGTAGTAATCTCCAATCCTGATACTTCAATAAAGCCGACTCTTGTGCCGCCCCATTCCACTAGAAAATGGTAAGCTGGCATTGGATGTTGTCCCATAATATTTTTTATTAAACATTTAAGAAAATGTATGATACGATTGGATACGATCACTTTTTTTAGAAAAATAGAAAAAATATTTTAATAATAAAAGAGGATAATTATTTACAGGTTTCCTAAAATACCACCGGAGTGTAGAAAACCACGGAATTTTCATTCAACACAAAGAGTTCTTAGTGCAAACTAAAAAGTATCGAGGCATTCGGTAAATAAATCAATTATATTTATTTTTGAGGCAAAAGCCAATTTAGCTCAGTGGTAGAGCAGCACCCTCGTAATGTGCAGGTCGTTGGTTCGAATCCAATAGTTGGCTCATAGCAGGTGTGGAAGACTGTGAAAATGAAAGCAATGAAATGCAAGCTTAGGATAACGTTGATTTTAATTTTTAGGATTTTAAGGATAGCTTGTAAAAGTTTTGTTGAAGCAAATTCATTTTTTTATAAAGTCTTATTAAATAGTTATCTTTCTTCAATGCAATTATACTATCGAATCTATGGTGATGTTTTGTACCCCTATGATTGCGCAAGAATAAGGCGTTAGCCTTGTGTGAAGGGTTCTTGTGCTTTGCTGAATTTTAAATTTATGGTATTAAACATTGTAGTTCTTTTATCCGGCACAAGAAGCTATGCTACAACCCACGCCTCATTCTCATACGGGAGAAATACAGTACGGGCTTGAAGTTTGCCAGGGAAAACTCAACCATATCAACCTAAGCCAGGTACCTCCACGCAGCTCTTTAAGTGATGGTAATAAGCACAGACCGGCTAAAGTTTTTGGTACCATCTACCAAAAATTTTATAATTTTTATAAATATAGTATCTCACACATCGGTAGCAATTGGCGATACCATTGCAGCAATAAAAGTTCCTGTTATAGAAGTACATATTTCTAATATTGATGCAAGAGAAGAATTTAGAAAATTATCTCATGTCTCCGCCAAATGCAAAGGCACAATTAGCGGTCTTGGCTTAAAAGGATATGCACTTGCGGTGGAATATTTTTTGAAGTAAATGTATTCGTACTACTTCCCTGGGTTTCAGTAATATATCTTTTGGAAGCATATCTTTGCCGTATACAATTTTCCATCATGTACAAAATCATCTTAACTTCTTTTATATCTCTTTTATTTTTCGTAGCATGTGATCAATCAGTAAAAACAAAAAAAAATACTGACCCTTTAGAGGCTGGGCGGGAGTTTATTGATGCATCACTGACAGGTGACTATGATTATGCAAAAAAATATTTATTAGCTGACAGTACCAATCTTATGTATTTTGAAAGGTTTGTGGAATTTGATAAAAAAAAGCCGGCAACAGAAAAGGAAGGATATAAAAACGCAAATATAATTATCAATTCAACTGAAAATGTTTCTGACTCAGTAACCATTATCAACTATTCAAATACTTATAAAAAAGAGCCGTCCAAAATCAAACTCGTTAAAAAAAATAATGAATGGCTGGTAGATTTTAAATATACTTTTTTAGAAAATAATTAGCCAATATTTAATCACAGCTACAATGAAATTAATATTAGCAATCGGTATAGGCAGTTTTATCGGAGGCATATCCAGGTACATGTTATCTCAATTAATACAAAATAAATTTCTTTCAACATTTCCTTTTGGAACTTTAGGCGTAAATATTCTTGGATGTTTTTTAATTGGTGTTGTTTTTGGGCTAAATGAAAGGAGTAATATAGGCATGGAATGGCGATTGTTTTTAGCTACAGGAATTTTAGGAGGATTTACTACCTTTTCTGCTTTTTCAAATGAAACAGTTGCTTTGCTCCGGGATGCACAATACTGGCATGCATTTGCTTACATTGCAACAAGTATTATCATCGGGCTGCTTGCAACATTTATCGGTATTTTACTTATTAAACTTTTGTAAAGATGGAAAATAATCCTAACGCAAGGCTTCTCCGCATCTTCATTGGTGAGTCGGATAAAGTGGGACAACAACCATTGTATGAAGCCATTGTTTTTGAAGCAAAAAAACAATCGCTTTCGGGAGCGACTGTTACCAGGGGTATTATGGGATTTGGCGCCAATAGTAGAGTTCATACTGCAAAGCTGTTCGAAATTTCATCTGATCTGCCATTAATTGTTGAAATAGTTGACACGGAAGAAAAAATAAAAGAGTTTACCAGAACGGTTGAAAACTTATTTGAGCAAACAAAATCCGGCGGGTTAATTACAATAGAGAAAATAGAAGTAATAAGATACAAAGCAGGAAAATAAATTATTTTCTTTTTTAAAAAAAATGTAAAGAATTACATCATGTATGTACTACATCCCTGGCATGGCGCTCATTACGGCGAAAAAGCCCCTGAGGTAGTAAATGCTTTGATAGAGATACCGCAAAATTCAAAAACAAAATATGAGATAGATAAAAAAACCGGTTTGCTAAAATTAGACAGGGTTATTTATTCATCATTTCATTATCCGGTTAATTACGGTTTTATTCCGCAAACCCTGGGCAAAGACGGCGATCCGCTGGATATTTTAGTTATCTGTTCAGAGTCTATTCAATCTTTATGTCTTGTAGAAGCGTATGTAATTGGTAATATGCAAATGATAGATACAGGCCTGATAGATGATAAAATTATTGCAGTAGCAGCCAAAGATCCAAGTGTGAATTTTATAACCGGCATTGATACAGTTCCCCCGCACTTTTTTACTGTGTTGAAAAATTATTTTGAGCAGTATAAAGTTTTAGAAAACAAAAAAGTGGAGATAAATGATTTCCAGGATAAAGCAGAAGCATTTGATATAATAAATGAATCAATAGAATATTACAAACAAACATTTCCGAAATAATTAAAAATATTTTTATGAGTATACAAACAATTTTGATCCTTGTACTGGTGGGGATTGCAGCCGGAATGCTGGGAGGTATGGTGGGTGTTGGCGGAGGAATAATTATAGTTCCTGCTTTAGTTTATTTCTGTGCATTTTCCCAAAAGATGGCACAGGGCACTTCGCTGGGAATATTGCTTTTGCCGATCGGTATTTTAGGTGTGTTGCAATATTATAAAGCCGGTTATGTAGATGTAAGATCAGTGATTATAATATCATTAGGATTTTTGGCAGGAAGTTATTTTGGGAGCAAGATAGCATTAAGCCTGTCGCAGGAAACTGTAAAAAAAATCTTTGCAATTGTATTATTGCTGATAGCTTTTAAAATGCTTTTTTTAGATGAGAAAATAAAAGGGACTGCTATTGAAAATGAAAAAGTGAATTCTTCTTCTATAGACAACTTACCGAATCATAAACAAGATATTAATTGCTGATCTTAAAATATCTTTTAATTATTCTGAGTTTATGTGTTCGCTGTTTGGTTTCTAAATTTACTATTCCTCCATTATCTATTTTATCCAGCCGCACTTTGCCCGAGGAATGAATTATTTCATGCGGATTTAATATAATTCCTACGTGAGTTATTCTTCCTTCTTCATCATCAAAAAATGCAAGGTCTCCGCAAACAGCTTTCGGAAGTGAATTAATAGTGTCACCTTTCTCCGCCTGCTGCCAGGCATCACGTGGCAACTGAACATTTAAAAATTTATAAACCATCTGGCTAAAGCCGCTGCAATCTATACCGAACACGCTTCTGCCACCCCATAAATAAGCTGTATTTAAAAATTTATAAGCCACCTGCTTAATTATCTTAGGATTAATCTTTACTACAATTGGCTTCCATATTTTACCTGAATACCGAACAGAATTTTTTCTCCAAAATGCCTTCCCATGATTTAATGAAGTGAGCGAACTGCCTAATGGCACGTACATATTATGCCCGTTGTAATCCACCTCATTAACCCAATCATAAGTAAGGTCTTTATCTGCCTGCAAAAAATTCTCTTCGCCAATTTCTACAACATGACTTAACTGGCACCAGCCCTCATAATCATCGTACCTGCATTTTATTTTAACCCAATTATCCGTACCATATTCCAAAAGCGTACAGCATTCACCAAACAATAACTGGCTTACCATTTCACTCCTGTGTGAAGGTTCTTTTCTTAATGCACTTACCGGAACACAACACCCTGCATACTTCATAATCTTATTTTTTGTTCTCAATATCTAAATTATGGAATTTAATTATGTTTACATCTCAGGTAAATATCGTTAATCCAATTTTGAATTTGCAAAAAATAAACCATATTGATGATAAAGAATTGCTGAACAGGTTTTACAGCGATTACAATAACGAATGGCTTGGAATATTATTACCAAGGTATACGCTTTTATTGTTTGGTGTTTGCATGAAGTATTTAAAAAATGAAGAAGATGCCAAAGACTGTGTACAGCAAATATTTTTAAAAGCAATTAATGAATTGCATAAATACAAGGTTGAATATTTTAAAAGCTGGCTATACATGATAGCAAAAAATAATTGCCTGATGAAGCTAAGAGATAAAGGAAAATATTCAGTTGAAATAACGGAGAGAATGGCTGCAACGCCTGATACAACCGATGATAAAAATTTACTAATTGAAAAAGATAATACACTAAGCAAAATGCAGTCAGCGTTACAGCAGCTTAACCATGAGCAGCAACTATGTGTAACTTTGTTCTATCTTGAAAAAAAATCATACACAGAAGTTGCCGCTAAAACAGGATTTAGTATGATGCAGGTTAAAAGTAATATACAAAACGGAAAAAGAAATTTGAGACTATTGCTTGAAAAGAAAATAAACCATGGACGATAAATTATTAAACATATTATCCAATAGCAATAAAGATATTGACAATCAAAAGTTGATGGATTACCTGAGTGCCAAACTCTCTGCAGAAGAAAAACATGAAATTGAAAAGCAGATGGCAGATTCTGATTTTGTAAATGATGCTGTAGAAGGTTTGGAAGTTGTGAAAAATAAAAAAGATCTGTCTTTTTTTGTTGAACAGATAAATGCTGATCTGCATAAACAGTTAGATAAAAAGAAAACAAGAAAACAAAAACGGAGATTGAAAGATCAGCCATGGATTTACCTCGCTATTGTACTTCTGCTTTTGCTTATCATAATTTGCTTTATCGTTATAAAAAAACATCTTGATAACGAAAAACTTCAGCCCAAAAATTTACCCGGGTCTGAACAAAAAATAAAAATCCTCCCGTAAAACGGGAGGATAATTTCTTAAGTAATATTATAAGAACAGTGATTATTATTTCATATCCATCTTCTTATCCATCATTTTACCATCTTTATCCATCATATTACCGTCCTTATCAATCATCATTCCTTCAGTCATCATCATTTTCTTCCCGCCCTTCATCATCACTTCTCCATTGGTCATTACTTTACATCCATCAGTGCAAGTCATAGTTTTATCCATTGCCATCCAATTACCATCTTTCATTACCATCATTTTACCATCTTTCATTGTCATCATTCCTTCTTTCATATTAGAAGATTGCATTGTGGACGGAGTGGTCATAGAGGATGTGTCTTTCATCATTGATGATGTATCACTCATCATTTTTGTAGAATCTGTAGCAGTTGTTTCTGTTTTAGAGCCAGAATCATTACAGGCAGCCATAAATCCTGCAATAGTTAGAATTGCAAATAGTTTTTTCATTTTTTATGTATTTATGTTTTTAAAAATTAAAATCACAAACAAAGGTATAGTAAATGTTTTTGAATTTAAAAAATTCGTAAAAAAAATCCTCCCGCTTTGCGGGAGGAATATTCTTGCAAGAATAATATAATCTAAACTTAGGATTAATTATTTCTTATCAGCTTCTTTCTTCATTTTATCTGCACCTTCTTTTACTTTTTCAGCTGCCTTATCCATTTTTTTCTGTGCAGTATCAACTAAAGTTTTAGCGTCATTCATCATTTTATTTGTAGTGTCCACTACACTTTGAGTTGTAGAATCTGTTACTGCTTTAGTAGAATCAGTATTAGTACTTTCTGTCTTAGTACTATCACCGTTACAAGCAGTCATAAATGCAGCAATAGCTACAATAGCAATTAATTTTTTCATTTTTATTTTTTTAATGTTTAATGGGCGCAAGATAACGGATATTATGAAAGAAGCAAATTTTTGAAGATTTATCTTTAAAACTTATTTCTTTCTGAAGAAAATACGAATGGGCACACCCGTAAGCTTAAAATTTTCCCGTAATTTATTTTCAAGATAATTTTTGTAAGGGATTTTTATATCCTCAGGATAGTTACAAAAAAATGCAAAAGAAGGTACAGGCGTTGGAAGCTGTGCAACATATTTAATCTTTACAGCATTACCCCGTACAACGGGAGCATGATAAGCTTCCACAGCTTTTAGCATGGTATCATTTAGCTTAGATGTAGAAATTTTCTGACTCCTGTTTGTAAATACGTCCAATGCAAGCTCCATTGCTTTAAAAATTCTTGTTTTTTCTGTGGCAGAAATAAAAAGCACGTGCACATCAGTAAATGGTGCAAGCCGCTTTTTTAAATCCTTTTCATAATCCCTGGCACTATTAGTTTCTTTTTCTATAAGATCCCATTTATTTACTAACACAACTATTCCTTTTCCTTTTTTTACCGCAAGAGAAAAAATATTAAGGTCTTGCGCTGTAAGCCCTTTTTCGGCATCTAAGAGTAATAAGCAAACATCTGCTTCATCCATTGCTTTTATAGCACGAATAACAGAATAAAATTCAAGGTCTTCGCTTACTTTGGTTTTTCTCCTGATACCTGCAGTGTCAATTAAAATAAATTCTTTATTAAAAAGATTATAGGTAGTATGAATTGTATCTCTTGTGGTGCCGGGAATATTGCTGACAATGGTTCTCTCCTGCCCTGTCAAGGCATTCAGCAGTGAAGACTTACCAACATTTGGCTGACCGATAATTGCAAATTTTGGTAATTGATCTTCCGATTCATCGGGAGTTTCATCAGGTATCAGTGCACAAACTTCATCCAGCAGATCACCAATGCCGGTGCCGCTGACAGATGAAACAAAAAATATTTTTTCAAATCCTAAACTATAAAATTCTGAAGCTTCTAAAAGCCTTGCATGATTATCAACTTTGTTTATCACCAAATAAACCGGCTTTGTGCTGCGACGCAAAATCTCAGTCATTGATTCATCAAGATTGGTTATGCCTGTTGTTACATCGCACATAAAAATAATGGCATTCGCTTCTTCCAAAGCAATCAATACCTGCTTGCGAATTTCTCTTTCAAAAACATCATCGCTGTGTGGTACAAACCCGCCTGTATCAACAACATTAAAAGTTTTGCCTATCCATTCGGCAACTCCATACTGCCTGTCTCTTGTTACCCCGCTAATGTCATCAACAATAGCTTTACGCTGCTCAAGCATGCGGTTGAAAAAGGTGCTCTTACCAACATTAGGTCTGCCAACTATTGCCACTGTATAACTCATTTTATTTCCGATTTACGATGTTTGATGTTTGATGTGCGAACGGTTTCGCATTGGCGATGGCAGGGAATTTTATAATTGTCTGCCCGGAGCCGAAGCCAAATTGAAAATATTTTGTTGAAGTTAACCACTAAAAGCTAAATTATTAATCCCGAATGTTCGGGACTGGAAACTGAAGCTGATAGCGAACTACAGCCGGGGATATATTAGTCGGCTCCGCTAACGCAAAACCCCTTGTTGTTGTGGGCAGTTATTCTTCAGCTAAATAAAGTTTCGCTGTCCCTTTTTTCATCATCAAATTTTCTAAGTGTCCCATTTTTTTTATGTCGGCAGTAATGAGATGTATGTGCACAAAAGTGTCGTGATGCGTAAATACACCTTGATGTTTCGTTGAAAAAAATCCAAATAGTTCAGCACGTTCATTTTTTAAAGTATATGATTTTTGATATTGATGTACTTCTTCCGGTGAATGCACTTCTTTCCCTGTTGGCAAATTCACAATATGTATTTCGCAATTGTCAACGGTTGCTGCCAGTCGGAAAGCAAAAGGTCTGGAATGATTTTTTGTTGTCTGATCAAGGAAAGATTCAAGTTGCGGAATTGTCTGAACACTGTCGGGAATAGAAATTTCTTTCCATTTGTCAATGTTTGCATAAACAAAGAAAGGGGCTTTTACCTTAAAAGTTTCTTCCATAATTATTGAACCGTTAGCAGCAACTGTTGATTTAAAAGATTTGCCGTCAATGATTAGTAGCTCGCCTTTTAAATATTCAATCGGTCCCAGTCCATACAAATGTTTTTTGTTTGATATGGTGTCTAAATTAATTGTTCCAAACAATTCTCCTTTATGCATTACGTTCATCATAGCTCCTACAATTTTTACATTGCTCTGGTTTGCGTCTGAACTTTGGGAAACAGTTGGGTCATT
>JADGPX010000167.1 GCA_017882215.1 Chitinophagaceae bacterium
ATCGCTTTCGCAATGTAAGCCTGAGGTTGAAAGATTATTTCTGGGAGGAATAAATCATGTATTTTATCATGGAACTACTTACTCACCTGACGATGTTCCATTTCCGGGATGGCAGTTTTATGCGGCAACAAATTTTACTCCGTCAAATAGTTTGTGGCCACACTTGAGTGGGTTGAATAATTATATAGCCCGCTGCCAGTCTGTATTACAGGCAGGCAAGGCGGATAATGAATTATTAGTTTACTGGCCGGTTTATGATTGCTGGACAAATTCAAAAGGTACAGATCTGCAACTTTCAATGCATAATGTAAATGAATGGCTAACGCCAACAGGTTTTAACCGCTCCGTTACACAGTTGCAAAACAACGGTTACTCTTTGGATTATGTTTCTGATAAAATGTTAAGTCAATCACACGTGAATAATGGTAGTATCCAAATTGTTTCTTCTGCGCCTTTTCATAAAGCACTGATCATTCCGACTTGTAAGTTTATGTCTGTTGAAACATTGGAGAAAATTATTCAACTGGCTGCGAATGGTGCTACTGTTATATTTCAGAATTTTCCAAATGATGTACCGGGGCTTACTGATCTTGCAAAAAGGCGAATCAGTTTTAAAAAAATTTTATCCCGGTTAACATTTAAAAATCCCGGTGACGGAACTCAGCAATTAAAAATTGGTAAGGGAAAAATATTCTTATCGAATGATGTGGAAACAGCTTTGCAGATGGAGGGAATTAGTCGTGAGAAGCTTACTGATAATGGTCTTAAATTTATTCGCAGAGATTTAAATGATGGAAAATATTATTACCTGGTTAATCATACTGCTAAGTCTGTAGATGCATCTATCCCTTTAAACGTGATAGCAAGATCAGTAGTTATCATGGATCCGCAGAGTAGTAATTATGGGATTGCTGCTTCAACAGTTACAAATGGTAAAACAAATGTTCGTGTGCAAATGCAGCCGGGTGAAGCACTAATTCTTCGTTGCTATACAAGTAACCCTCCTAAATTATTTGCCTGGAAGTATCTTGAAAAATATGGTAATCCTGTTATGATAACAGGGGATTGGAAATTGCATTTTACAGAGGGCGGACCAGAGTTACCTTCAGATCAAAAATTATCGAGTCTTATTTCATGGACACAATTGCCGGATGCGAAAGCAATAGCTTTTTCAGGCACCGGGGAATACACTATAAACTTCAATCTTTCTGTAAAAAATGCAAGTGAATATTTGCTTGATCTTGGTAAAGTAAATGAGAGTGCACATGTGTGGATCAATGGACAAGACGTTGGTATTTTATGGAGCATTCCTTTCAGGGCAAGGGTTGGCAAATATTTAAAGCAGGGAAATAATACCATTAAAATTGAAGTAGTGAATCTTATGGCAAACCGCATCCGTGACATGGATAAAAAAGGAATTAAGTGGCGCAATTATCATGAGATAAATTTTGTGAACATCAATTATAAACCTTTTGATGCATCCAATTGGGAACCGCAGGTTTCAGGTTTGTTGGGCCCTGTAACTATTACGTCTGTTAATTAATTTGATGTCAGATAAATTTTTGATAAGATTGATTTCAAAAATTGTGAACTGAAAAAAATAAATTATTCATTTTGATCTTTTGAAAATTAATTTCAATTTATTATGAAAAGATTTTGTTTGGCACTCGACCTTGTTGATGATCCTGCTTTGATAGCAGAATATGAGCATTGGCATAAAAAAGAAAACGGATGGCCTGAGATCAAAAAAAGTATTCTTGATTCCGGCCTCACCAATATGGAAATTTATCGCACAGGTAACCGGCTTTTCATGATAATGGATACAGAAGATAATTTCAGTTTTGAGAACAAAGCGGCGATGGATGCAGCTAACCCCAAAGTGCAGGAGTGGGAAGAATTAATGTGGAAGCTTCAGCAGCCTATGCCTTGGGCAAAAGAAAATGAGAAATGGATCTTAATGGATAAAATATTTCAATTATAAATTAATTTTTATGACGAAAGAAAAATGCAAATATTTTTTTAAGCTGAATAAATTTTTACTTGTTATATTTTTTTCAGTCATCTTTTTTGATGCTGCATTTTCTCAAAGTTCATCACAGTCTGGATGGATTAACATTAAAAATTTTGGTGCAACAGGCGATGGTAAAACATTAGATACAAGATCTATCAATAATGCAATTGATGCAGCAGTAAAAGCCGGTGGCGGAACCGTTTTATTTCCAGCAGGAACTTATTTGAGTTATTCAATTCATTTAAAAAGCAACATCTGTTTATATCTTGATCAGGGCTGCATTTTATTAGCTGCAGATTCTGCTGCAGGTGGTAAGTATGATGCACCTGAACCAAATGCTTTTGATAAGTACCAGGACTTTGGTCATAGCCATTGGCGAAATAGTTTAATATGGGGTGAGAACTTAGAGAACATTTCAATCATTGGTGCCGGCATTATCAATGGAAAAGGTTTGGCAAGATTTGCATCTGAAAGAAGACCAGTTGGTAATAAAACCATCAGCTTAAAGCTTTGCAAAAATGTGATTCTAAAAGACTTTACAATTCTTAACGGCGGCCACTTTGGAATATTAGCGACAGGTGTAGACAATTTTACTATTGATAATTTAAAGATGGATACCAACCGTGATGGAATGGATATAGATTGTTGTTACAACGTCCGCATTTCTAATTGCACGGTTAACTCTCCGTATGATGATGCTATATGTTTGAAGAGTTCTTATGCATTAGGTTATGCAAGAGCAACGCAAAATGTAACCATTACTAATTGCCAGGTGAGTGGTTATGATTTAGGAACATTTTATAATGGCACATACCAGCGTAAAGAATGGAACAAAGTGCCGGATCATGAAGGGCCAACGGGAAGAATAAAGTTTGGTACAGAATCAAATGGGGGGTTTAAAAACATTACGATCTCTAATTGTGTGTTTGAATTTTGTCGCGGCCTTGCATTGGAAACAGTAGATGGAGCATTGCTTGAAGATGTAACTATTAGTAACATTACTATGAGAGAAGTAACTAACTCTCCAATCTTTTTACGTTTAGGTGGCCGTATGCGCGGGCCCGAAGGAACACCAATAGGTGCTTTACGAAGAGTGATGATAAATAATGTAATTGCTTACAATGCCGATGCACATTTTGCTACGCTTATCAGTGGTCTGCCAGGGCACGATATAGAAGATGTGAAGCTTAGTAACATTCGTATATATTATCGCCAGATAGATTCTCCACTTGCTAAAATTCAAACTGTTGTTCCCGAGTATGAAAAAGATTATCCTGAGCCACAAAAGATGGGTGTAATGCCCGCTTATGGTTTCTTTATTCGTCATGCAAAAAATATAGAATTAAATAATGTAGAGATAAGCTACATGGGCAAAGAAACACGTTCGCCCATATTATTAGAAGATGTAAAGGGTATAGATATTTTCCGTGTGAAAGCACAAACTCCTCAAAATGTAAAAACAATTATTTTAAAAAATGTTGAGGATTTTCATCTCACGCAAACGTTGGGCATAAAAAATAAAAGAATTAAAAAAGCCGGGAACAAATCACTTTAAAGAAATCCAATTACAATAACTAATAAAAGAATTTCTAATGACAACTAACAGACGTGCATTTCTTACATCAGCAGCCCTTAGTGGGGTGGCAGCCACATTACCTTTTTCATCGAAGGCTTTCCCTGCATCGGACCCTACACCTGATTATGACCTGCTGGACAAAACCATCAGGCAACCGGTATTTAAAAAAGAGTTGTTCAAAACACCTGTTATTATTGATACGGTGGAACTGCTTCGTTTTAAGGATACTTTTCTTTGCCGGGTGCGATCCAAAGATGGAGCAGAGGGCATTTCGGTAGGCGCCAGCCAGCAATTAAAATCCTTATATCCCATTTTTGTTAATCGTGTAAGTCCCTTCTTTATTGGAAAAGATGCACGGGATCTGGAAGCGCTGCTTGAGGAACTCTATGTGTATGCAAGCAATTACAAATTGCAAAGCCTTGCCCTCTGGGTGCCGGTAGCTACACTTGAATTTGCAATTCTTGATATGATGGGCAGAATCTCCGGTAAATCGATTGGTGAATTAATAGGTGATATTCATCATAAAGAAATTGCTGTTTATCAAGCCAATAGTGAAAGAGGGATCACTCCGGAAGAAACCATCCGGCAGTTGAAAGAGCAATTATCACTATCTCATGCAAAGGCCATCAAATTTAAAGTAGGTGGACGAATGAGCCATCCGGAATATCCTGATAAAAGATCTGAATTGTTGATCCCATTGGTGCGTAAAACATTTGGAGACCGAATGGTGATCTCCGCTGATTCCAATGGGTCTTATGATGTGGCCGAAGCAATTCGCATTGGTAAGATCATGCAGGAATATAATTATGATTTTTATGAAGAGCCCGTGCCATTTGACTGGTATGAGGAAACCATGCTGGTTGCTAAAGCGTTGAAGATACCTATTGCCGGTGGCGAACAGGAACCCAGCCTTCATAATTTCCGTTGGCTCATCGCTAACAATTCATTAAAAGTTTTGCAACCCGATACGTTTTATTTTGGTGGTATGGTACGCTCTATGAAGGTTGCCCGAATGGCGCAGGTAACCGGAAAACTTTGTACTCCACACATCACCGGCGATGGATTTGGGTATGTATATATGATGCATTTTATTTCTGCAGTTCCCAATGCTGGCGCTTATCATGAATTTAAGGCACTGAGTAAGGAACTGCCTTTTCAGTGCAAAACTTCTTCGCTGGTAAGTGAGAACGGAGTGGTAAAGGTGCCAAGCGGGCCTGGCCTTGGGGTAGATATTGATCCTGATTATATTAAAAAGCATATAGTAGTAAAAGCATAATTATTGCCAGGATGATGTATCGGGCTGAACAGGATTCTCAACTTTACACGATCTATTATATCACTTCAAATTTAGGCTAACATTATTTCTTTCTTTTGAATGATATAACCGGCAATAAATATTAATTTAAAAATTTACCAAACTTTTTCAGGATGGTGCAGGATGATTAAAGTGAAGGATAGGCTATTTTAGTTCTTTCTAATAATGATTGCTTTGCTGTTATATAATTATGCATACCTGCAGGTAACATTCGTTTATTTACTTTCCAATCAGGAAGTGAGAAAAAATTAGATAACCATTTAAACAAAGATGTATGAAAATCCTCGTAAAATTTGCAACTGTTATTTCTATGCTTACTCTTCAGAATATTGTTGTGTGTGCCCAGCCGGTATTAGAAACCGGCGGACAAAAAATGCCTGGTGAATGGATTGATAAAGACACTCATCATAAAGTTGTAAGGCTTTCAGGAATTGAAGGAAACAACCTGAGTTTTTATTTTCACAATAATCCATTTTTTAAAAACAAAATGGTGTTTTATAATACGCTGAATAATCACAAACAAATTTATACAGTCGATCTTAAGACTTTAAAATCAGAACAGGTAACGCACCAGCCATCTAACATGAATGGAGAGATCGTAGGGCAAAAAACCGGCAACGTTTATTACCAGGTAAAAGACAGTGTTTTCTCCACCAACATAAATACTAAAAAAACAAAATTGCTTTTTGTTTTTCCTGCAGATTACAGGGGAAGCATTTCAACCATCAATGCTGATGAAACATTATTTGCCGGCTCTAAAGCAAGTGATGAACAAAAAGAAATTTCAAAAAAGTATCCTGAGAAGAGCCAGTTCTTCAATCGCATTTATGATGCTCATCTTCCTAACGATCTTTTTACCATCAACATAAAAACCAAACAGCTTACAAAAATTTATTCTGAAAATACATGGCTTGGTCATGTTCAGTTTTCGCCAACAGATGCTAAGCTTCTTATGTTTTGTCATGAAGGGCCATGGGAAAAAGTTGACAGGATATGGACGTACACTATCGATACGAAGCAGGTAAAGCTTATGCACAAACGCACGATGAATATGGAAATTGCCGGTCATGAATTTTTTGGAAAGGATGGAAAAACAATTTGGTACGACCTGCAAATGCCCAAGGGACAAGTGTTTTTTATGGCGGGCACTGATATTAATACCGGTGTTGAAAAAAAATATTCCATGATGAGAGATGAATGGAGCATACACTTTGGCGTATCAAAAGATGAAAAAACTTTTATTGGTGATGGCGGAAACGATGGACAGGTTGCCAAAGCAAAAGATGGAATGTGGATATATGTTTTTCATGTTGATGGCGATAAATTTAATTCAGAAAAGCTGGTGATGATGAAGCATCACGGATACAAGCTGGAGCCCAATGTTCATTTTTCTCCTGATGAAAAATGGGTGATCTTCCGTGCAAATTTTGAAGGAGTTGAAGAAACGTACGCGGTTGAAATTAAAAAGAGTGATAAGTGATTTGTTGGCCGGATAAAATTCCTAATGCCACGTACAAAAAAATAAATAACAATGCTTAAAAAAGTTTTAATAACTATTGCCTTTGGAAGTTTGCTTGCATCAGGTAGTGCGCAAATTAAATGGCCTGCAATTACACAACAGGCAAAGCCTTGGGCCCGTTGGTGGTGGGAGGGAAGTGCAGTTAATAAAAAAGA
>JADGPX010000168.1 GCA_017882215.1 Chitinophagaceae bacterium
CCTTTTCAAAAAATCCGAATGGAAAATCAGACACTTACAGTTCTAAATTGTGAGTGTCTTTTTTTTGCGCCAGGTTTGAGCCAGGTTTTGAACAAATTTTGAATAATCAGGATTACTTATGAAAAATGAACTAATAAATATTTACAATGCTAATAAGTCCAAATTTTTTATTGATTTTGCTGATGTCGGAATAATTTCTTCCTCATTTGCTGATGAATTGATAGGAAAATTAATCGATGAAATTGGGTTTTATCAATTCCAATCCATTTTCCAAATTGTTAATATGAATAAAAGTATTCAGCTCATTTTTGAATCTTCTCTAAAAAAAAGACTTGGTAACCTCTAATTCTAGATATAATTAAGAAATAGTTGGTACATTTATTGTGTAATTAACTAGGAAATATTACATTTGCACTATTAAGATGAATTTCTTTAGTCTTTAAACTAGTTTTTAAAGACGTGACAATAATAAAACGGACTCTTGGATTTACAGGAGTCCTTCTTTTTTTATTAGTACTTGCAACTCAATTTGTATCACTATAAGTAGCACTAAAGTGGAAAAGCCAGTGCCCTTGACCACCCACGCCGGAGCAAATTGACTATCCCAGGCTATGATTAAGTACTTGTCATTAAACTATTTATGTTAATCACATCTTGTCCGGCTAAATGTGGTCAGGAAGTATTGATTTGCAGACTGTCAAAAAATAACTACACAACAGAATCAATTTCTCTACCAATACGATGAATACCTTCTACAATCTTTTTGCGTTGTTCCGGACGCGGTTTCCGGTGCCCGGTAATATAATGTCCCAATTGACGCTCATTTATGCCTGTTACGCGGGATAGAGCTGAACGGGTAAGTACCCCTTCAAAATAATGAAGCAAAGCCCTTACATTAAGAATAAAATCAAGTCTATATTTGCCCTTCATTACGGCCGGAATTCCATCGCCATCTTTATGCAATCCCTCCAAATGGAATTCAAGGGCTTCAATATAGGCATGTTTTACGCCTTCCAAAGATTTATGGGTTGCCACGCAGCCCGATACTTCTTCGCTATATGCCCCGTAGTTATCTTCCCAATCAATATTTACTGTAATTGTCTGCATAACTTTAAATTTTATCCAGGGATCATTTCCACCCTGCTTGTTTAAAAATATTGTTCAATAAAAACTGTGACAAGGTATCGCTTGGCTTACCATTTATCGTTACCTTACCTTGCTTAACACTATGCTTAAATTGTCGATGACTTCCTTTTTGCACTTCCAAATACCAGTTGTCATCTTTAAGCATCTTAATAACCTCACTTACCTTGTAGCTTTTCAATTCGAATAGTGTAATTGTTTGACATTTCAAAGATAGTAATAATACTATCATTACAAAAACAAGAATACGAAATTCGCGAGAAGCTACTTCCCCTTTTAAAAATCCTGCCAGGTTTCTTGCCAGGTTCTTGCCAGGTTCTTGCCAGGTTTTGGAGGATTTAATGAGTTTTTGATCTAAAGATTCCGAAAATTAAAGTTTTACATATCAGAGAAGACGCTTGAAATCTCTTACCAAAGTATAATCGGAAACAAACAGGCACTATAAACCTGGAGTAAGTATGAACCATAATAAAATAATTGGAAAGCTAATTCAATTTCAATGAACTTATTGGTCCATTAAGAGCTTTTTTACAACTTCGTCATAATAAGGTTTTTCTTTCAGGCTTGAATGAGAACCCGGGAAATAGAGAATATCCACTTCGATAAAATTGGGAAAGTCGAAATCACGCATCACTACTGCACAACGCATATCATTGGAAAGGCGCGTATTGTCAATCATTGGAAACTGAAAATAATCTATCGTGAATTCCTGAGTTACCATGTTAATAAACTTATCGTTTATGGAGGTCTCAATATCCAACCTCACATTCACAGTTTTTTCATCCACATTATAACCCGAGGCTTTTAGATACACAACTCTTTTATACACACTATTTGTGTTTCCAACTTTTACTGTATCATAAATCACCTTTGAATCTTTCCAGTCCATAGCCAAATCCTGGGAAAGTCCAGGTTTATGACCGATAGAATCGATAGGGAAGGTAATAAACATCGTCTCCCTGGTAGCAGCGCCTTCGAGACTCGAAATTTGCTTTGAAATAACATCACCTGCCATTTTATACAACCTCTTCCTGTATTCTGCTTTGAGCCGGATGTTTTTTTCTGTGGCGATTTGCCTATCCATGTAAAGAAAAAGCGGCATCAGGTTGAGCGACTCATGGAAATTATAAGCCAGCAGTTCGAGTTGCAGGATATTTTCATCCAATGAGTGGGAATCTTTGAGAATGGTGCCAAGAATTGAGTTGAACATATCTTTCCTAAGTGCACTTTCTGATTGTTCCCGGCTACTCATCAATTCGGTGTAAAGCCTGATTTTCGAGTCATTGTTCTGTTTATTATTCAGATAATTAGAACCAAAATAACTGACCAATGCAATTGTCAGGGCGGTTATCAGGCCACCAATAGGGTGCATGACAATTTGTATCTTGTCCCACAAATCGCGTTTTTCCTTTTTGGGCACTAAAGGTTCTTCAGCATCCATTTATCACCGGCTTTATACATCAATAAATTGTAACGAGTTGACTTGTTGGATGAAAAAACTTCAAAACTAGCTTCTTTGTATCCAACAACTTCAAGTTTAAATTTCCCCACTTCCTTAATTGTAACCGTAAAGTAGCCGTTTGTATCAGTTGTATCGGAGGCCATCACTTTGTCATTTTGCTTTATTTGCACAACTTGATTAGTTAATGGTTTTCCGTCAACACCTTTTATTGTACCATAAATATCTCCTGCATAAGATAGAATTGGGACAAACAATAAGATTAACATTAGTATTCTTTTCATTTTCATAAGACCTTTATTGATTAATTTTTAGCTTACTGATTTTATCTGGACTATAAAGATAAGCTAAAAAATGAAGTAATTCTTTAGTTTTGTTATATTTAACTCTTCTCCACCTTGCTTGAATAGCAGTCTGCACATAAATCAGGAATGTTTCTGAGTTCATCCAACTTATCTACTCGTTCCAAAGAAAAAAATTAGGAAACTGGTTTCAAATTTTTCTTAGTTTGGGGATAAAGGTTGGTGGAAGTTCCCACCATTCTTTTCTTAATCCATCTTTTTGGTTCTCTTTCTTTAAACAAATCCGTAAAAATTATAGGGGATAAAGACAAGACTCAATATAAATGACTATGAATAAGAATGAGGCATTTGATGTGCTCTATGTAATTGATTTACAGTTTTAACATATTGTTCCTGGAAATGTATGAATTATGTAATATTTTTCTAAAGTTGTGTAACACTTATCAGGTTAGAGGTGACGACCTTTACAGTATGAAAATTCATTCACGAGTTTATTATCAAAAAATGAAAATAATGATTTTTCTAGTCGCTTTAACGATACCTCTTATGTCAGGAATAATGTTTACTGACTACCAGCCATCGACCCAAAAGAAAGAAGATGCCCAGGCTAACGTGCAGGATGCCAAACAAGATTTGAATGAAGCTCAGAAGGATACAAATGCAGTAGTGCAGAAAGTGGCAAACACTAAAGAGTGGAAAACATTCAACAAGAGCGATTTTGAACTAAAATTCAAGGCAAATGAAATGCGGATTACTAAACTAAATGTAAAAATTAGAAAATCTGCAGAATTATTTTATGAATTTTACTTGCAAAAGATTGCTAATCTTGAAAAAGAAAACAGGTTCCTGAAGGCAAGGTTGGAAGCTTATGAGAAGAGCCGAAGCAATATGGGAAGCATTTAGAGCTTGAATTTAATCATAACATGGATGCGATTGGAGAAGCATTGAAGGGCTTAACGATTGACAAAAAAAGGCAAACGATAAAACCAGGTAAAAAAGGCGGGTTTCTCAGCCGCCCCCTTTTGTGTTATATATTTGAATTACTTTAAGATTATACTGTCTAATATTGATAAAATACTGATTTGAAATATTTTGACATTTTTCTGATACTTCAAATTTAAATCACTTAACGAGTAAAAACATTTAAAATTAGTTTATATGAAAACAAAAAGAATATTTATTGGATTATTATTGTTGTTGGTTCTGTTTTTTGTTACTTCCTGTGCTCCTGTTGGCATGACCAAGGAGGAATATGGTTTCCTTTACGGTATTGTTCACGGGTTCATTTCCCCTTTCGTATTGATTGCGAAATTATTGGGGACGAATATTGGATTGTATGCTGAACATAATACAGGCTCGTTATATTGGTTGGGATTTATTTTGGGTGTTGTTCTTCTTCTTGGCGGTGGTGGTGGTGGTTACTCAACAAGAAGAAGATGGTATGACTAAAGCAGAACCGAGTCACGATGTATCGTGACGAGCTCGGCGCAGCCAAATCGTAAAAGGCCATGTCCATAGTTGACCGGAATAAATTGACTACCCTAAGTCGGAGTTAAATATTTGTTGTTTTGTTATGAATCTTAAGTTTTAAAAGACCAGACCTATATGGTTAATATGCTCATTTTTTGCACCATATCAACAATTTTTGATTGTCAACTTTAAGTCTTGATGGCTGGAGCTCCAACAAAACAATTGTTTGCTGGTAGCGTTTCACTTTTCATTAATACCGATAGTGGTTCTAAAATAGAACTATTCCCCATTTTTGAATCGTAAAGAACCACAGCCATACCACCAACACTGCAATCTTCTCCAATATCTACAAACGACATTTTCATTACTCTGTCTTCAAAAAGATGAGTTTGGAGTGTACAGTTATCGTTCAAAACTGAATAGTCATCTATTTTTATTAAATCAAACTCCGTGATTTGGGTAGTAAAGAAGCAAGTTTTTTTCCCTATTTTACAGCCCAACAAACGTAATGGATATTTTATAAATGGCGTGCCGGTAAGTATATTCAAAATGAAAAGTACCATGAAATTTTCATAAACCCCAGTTACCAGCTCACTTCTCCAGACATAACTGCACCAAAGTGGTTTTTTAGCAGGGGAATACTTGCCAATTATTATCCATTTTAGCAGAGCAGTGACAAAAACACCCAAAATAGCCGCACCCAAATAAAGAAAGGGAAAAATAAGAAATAACTCACCGAGGTCTTTTTCAACTTGTAAATATGAAACTGCATTGGTAATTAGTGAAGCAAAAATAATGAAAAGTGTTGCGGGTAAAATCACACGGAAAAACTCTATGGAGTAACGCAGAATAAATAGTTTTCTGGTTGGTTTATAAGTACGTTCTGCCGAAAAGTCATGATTTATGTCGCGTTTGGGTAAAAATATAGCTGGTGATCCAAACCAAGATGTGCCATCTTTTGCCGGTAAGTTTTCGTTTCTCATTTTGGATAGAACTCCAACCAATACATCATTGCCTAAACGTGTATTTGGACTTATTACTGCACTGTTTCCAACGAATGTACGGTTCCCGATATATGTTTTTGCAATTTCTATATACCCGTTTCGAACATGAGATGCCCCTATTGAAACCGAATCAGCCAAAAAACATTCGTCACCAGTTACCAACAAGTCCGGAGATATAAACTCTACCGTTGATATTTCTACACGTTTGCCTATTTTTACTCCCAACATTTTAAACCAGATTTGCAAATAGAGCGTTGTATAAAGAGTCCCAATTACAAGCAAACTTAATTTCATCAGTTGGTCGAAAAACCATTTTTTGTAGTAAAAAAGACTATTAACAGGATATTTGCCCTCCTTTATATTGCCCAGCAATGCCCATTTTAATATTGTTATAATAATTGTAAGCAATAATACAAACGAAACGCCTACCACAATTGTCATCCAAAGAAAGCGGTATCCTTCTGACGAATAATCCAAATGTGTAATTAACATCATTCCAGGAAAGTAAGCAAACATGGTAATTAGTGGAATAAGAAAAACACCCGCAAATGAAAGTATTGACATTTTTTTTGACCAAAGTTGAATGCAGTCCTGAGGTTGATTAATCCCAATTTTAACTGCTTTTGAACCACCCCAGTTTTCGTTTTTGGGAATAGTGCAACCTTCGGAAATGAGTGTAAGATCTTCAATGGAACTGTTTTTCTCCATTTTAGTATTGTGAGCCAGATAGCATCTTGTGCCAATAAAAGCATTATCGCCTATTTCAATGCTTCCAATAGATAGATAACCATCTGCAATAGTAAAACCCTTCAAACGAGAATCAGTGCAAATACTGACATTATCTCCAACTTTTAACAAATCAAATGCAGAAATAGCGGAAGTATTTATATAAGTATTCTTTCCCACTTTAGCTCCCAATAATCTAAGGAATACATTCATAATGTTTGTGCCTGTAAAGTAGGTTATTGGGCAGATATTGATTACTTTATCAACAATCCAAAACCTAAAATAATAGTTACCCCAGAGTTTGTATTTTCCTGCTTTAATTTTTCCTATAACAGCCCATTTAAAACCAATAGCAAATGCTGAAAGTACCGGCAATGACGCAAAGTACATTAAAAGGCTTAAGAACAAAGAATATATAACTCCATTTTCCGCCTGGTAATAATATGAGTAGACAAAGAATGGTCCCAAC
>JADGPX010000169.1 GCA_017882215.1 Chitinophagaceae bacterium
ATCGTTGGCAATGGTTTGTAATTTTATTTCCTTCAAAATTTTATTTTTATCTAACGGCATATCTAAAACAGTTGCCGCTCCTCCATCAATCATTTTTCCTTTATTATTAGAAATGCCACCATTTGGTTGTATCAATTGTTTGAGCTTTCAAAAAACCAATGCTTATCAATAACACAAAAAAAACCATCAGCCTGTATTGGAAATTTCTATTCATTTCTTTATTAAATAAAAATTTACAAATTCAATATTTCCTGCCAAATGCTTTTTAATACCGGAATGCCATCCTGCAAATTTTTTTTCCGGTTTGCTGAAGTCCTCTCTCCCGGGTAAATAATTTTTTCTTTTTTATTTACAGGAGAAGATTGAAGATAATCATTAATGATATTGTTAACCGTTGACGCAATTAAAGAATAATTATTCAATTTTTTAAGATCAATACAAATAAAAACCTGCGATACAGCGCACTCAGCTTTCTGCCTGCTTATTTCATACGTAGATAAGCCACCGGCAAGCACTGCGGCGAGTATATCTAACAATAACGCAAGGCCAGCGCCTTTCCAGTATCCAATTGGTAATGGTCTTTTCGATTCTATAATTTCTGAAGGATCATCAGTTAATTTTCCTTTTTTATTATAGCCGCCAAAAACCTGCAGCCTTTCATTTTTCAAAGCCTTCAGTTCCATAGCGCCAAATGAAAATTGCGACATTGCCATATCAAGAGCTATTACATCGTCTTTATAAGGCAAAGCAATTACCAGCGGATTATTCCCTAAACGATTATCAATTGCATTCCATGCAGGCATGTTGGCAATTGTGTTTGTCCAGGCAATAAAAACAAATCCCTTTTTAGCTGCTTTGCGTCCATAAAAACCGCCACGCATCCAGTGGTTAGTATTGGATAGAGCCACACAACCGATTCCATTTTTTTGTGCCAAGTTCATACAACGATCCGTTGCGTGAAGTGCATTTAAAATTCCGGGGCCTAAATTCCCATCCCATTGCTCAATAGCACCAACGCTGCTTTTTAATGAAGGAACTGCATTAACATTTATCCATCCATCTTTTATATATTGAACAAATTTTGGGAAACGATTTACTCCATGAGTGTAAACTCCATCTACGCTATTTTGAGTAAATATTTCTGAACATTGCAAAGCCTTGCGCTTTTTAAATCCATATTTCAGCAAGATCTTATAAAACTCCGATTGTATTTCTTCCGGAGATATTTTAATAGAAGTATCCTCTTCATTTATCTTTTTCATCTTTAAAAAAAATGCAGCTTATTTCTACCCGATGATAATTATTTTTTGATTTGCATTAATTATTTTATAACGTTTAAAATTGGCTTATCAATTCCAATTAATAATGTTGAAAGAAATATAAGTAAAGCAACAAAAAATAATTTTCTCATAATTAAATTTTTATTTTTTTGTTGGTTTTAAGTGGATGTAGATTGATTCATCACGATTGCATGTTAACTCGCCATCTTTATACTTTAATTCTACTAATTGTATAACACTTCTTCGTGCTTCCACTGATTGTGCAGGAGCAGGATTTGCTTTTGATCTGCCGGGATGAGTGAAGTAAAATATATAAGCACGATCATTATTTACTACAACATCACAATGCCCTCCTATAGCCTGATCATCTTTGCCTGTACCCGGTTCTTCAAGCAATCGTGTTAATTGTTTTTTCCATTTAAGTAAATCATCCGATTGATAAACTTCCATACCTTTCCATACATCTATAATCATCCAGTAAGTATTTTGCCACTTAAATACTTTAGGTCCTTCACCTCTTGCTGCTATGGCTTTACCTTTATCCTGCCAATTGTAGAGGTCTTTACTGTCAGCATAGTAAATAGACTTCCCATCTCTTTCATTGTTATACCACATGCGCCAGTTACCATCAGGCAATTGAAATACACATGCATCAATCACTTTATCATTGGCCAGTTGTAATGTTGCCTGGTACTGCCAATTGAAAAGGTCTTTACTGGTGAGATGGATGATATTTCGCGGATGATTCCAATTATCAAAAATGCCGGGAACATAAGTTAAGTACATATGATAGATACCATTGTTCTCAATAACTTCAGGAGCCCAATGAGTATAATCAGCAACAGGACGATAATTGATGTTGGCTGTATCTACATACTTCCAGGTACTGCCATCTTTAGATTCTGCAATACCAATCCTTGTTCCATGCACCCATTTAACACCTGTTGTATCGTTTATAGTTGCACGTCGATTTGTATATAACATGAACCACCTTTTCTTTTTCTTATTCCATATAACAACAGGATCTGCAGCACCATCATAAATGGGATCAACATATAAAGGCTTAGGAGCTAATTTTCCGTTCGTGTTATTTTGTGCATACACTTGAAAGCACAACATGGATATAAAACAAACTAAAAAAGATCTTATAGTTTTATACTTAATCATTTACTTTAATTCAATTACAGGAAGCGTACTGAAAATATTTATAAGAAACAACTGAATTATTTGCGATCACTTTAATTCTAAAACAACAACTGATTGAGCAGGCAATTCAACTATCAAATTGTTACCTTCTTTTTTGGCTTTATTAAACATTGTTGATTTTACATTAACAGGTTTATCGAATGTATTAATGTCTGTAAGATTTTTTGAAGTAAGTATCTGCCCTGTAACCGTTTTCCAATTATCATCTAAAGCAGCCTTTATTGTTAGATTTTTTGATGGATCAAGATTTACCAGTGAAATATGTATTGCACCCAAAGAATCTTTTGAAGCTGAAATATTAAGTGCCGGTATTTTTTGATCACCAACTGAATAATCCGGACTTTCAAATTGCACGGGAATGAATTTTGCATCCTGATGAATTTTGTACAAATCAAAAACATAATAGGTTGGAGTAAGTAACATTTTATTTCCCTGGGTAAGAATAAGAGCCTGCAATACATTTACGGTTTGCGCAAGATTTGCCACTCTTACTCTATCTGAATGATTATTAAAAATATTTAAAGTTGTTGCAGCAATCAATGCATCACGCAAACTGTTTTGCTGATATAAAAATCCGGGATTGGTACCTGGCTCAATATCGGTCCAGATACCCCATTCATCTACAACCAGCGCTACTCTTTTTGCGCTGTCATATTTATCCATAATGGCAGAATGTTTGGTAACCAGTTCTTCCATGTACAAACAATTCTTCATGGTATTAAAATATTCTTTCTCATCAAATGCAGTAGCAGAGCCTTTCTTTCTCCAATTACCTGTGGGAACGGTATAGTAATGCAAAGAAAGCCCCCACATGCGTGAAGCGCCAACATTTTTCATCATCGTTTCTGTCCATTTATAATCTGCTGAATTAGCACCGCTGGCAATTCTTTTTAATGGAGTACCGGGATAATTTCTTGCATAAGTAGCATAACGTTTGTATTGATCTGAGTAAAATTCAGGTGTCATATTTCCGCCGCAACCCCAGCTTTCGTTGCCTACGCCCCAATACTTTACTTTGTAAGGTTGTGGATGTCCATTCTGTTTACGAAGATTTGCCATGGGGCTTTCTCCATCAAAATTTAAATACTCAACCCACTTAGCCATTTCTTCAACTGTACCACTGCCAACATTTCCCGCTATATATGGCTCACAATTTAAAAGAGAGCACAGTTCTAAAAATTCATTGGTTCCAAAACTGTTATCCTCTGTAACGCCGCCCCAATTTGTATTAACCATCTTTGGCCGCTGGCTGCGGGGGCCTATTCCATCCCTCCAATGATATTCATCTGCAAAGCAGCCACCGGGCCAGCGCAAATTTGGAATTTTTATCTTTTTTAATGCTTCAACAACATCTAAACGAATGCGATCTTTTTTAGGGATATTCATAGAATCATTTACCCAAAAACCATCATAGATACATCTTCCTAAATGCTCTGAAAAATGACCATAAATATTTCTGTCAATTATATTTTTAGCAGCATTGGAATTGATGGATAGCTGCACAATTTGCTGGCTCATAACACCGGAATCAAAAATAAAAATCAATATTATTATTAAGAAAAATTTGGGAATAGTTTTATAACTCATGATATTTTTTTTATTTTTTGTAGATAATAATGTTTTCGTCATAATCCTAAAGATATCCTGTTATTTTAAATCAATAGTGATGGAAGCCTGCTTTAATCCTTCAGATGTTGCCGTTAATGTTACTTTACCTGGTTTTTCTTTTGACTGGATAATTGCCAGCGCCAAACCGTTGAAAGCCTTTCGGTAACTGGCTTTGAAAGGTTCATGGCTAACAGGATCACCATTATCAACAGACGCAATAAATGCTTCGCCATCAATTTTAAATTGCACTAAATTATCAGCACGGGGAACAAGATTCCCATCAGCATCCAAAATTCTTACTGTTACAAAACTCATGTCTTCGCCATTTGCTTTTATTATTTTTCTATCCGCTATCAATTCAATCTTAGCAGCAGCACCTGCTGTTTTAATTTCTTTTGCCAAAACTATTTTTCCCTGCCCGACTTTGTCATTCAGGCGGGCATTTTTTCTCGATATTGCTTTAATCGTTCCGGGCTCAAACATTACCCGCCACATAATATGCAGATCATCGCCTTGTTTTTTCTTTACACCCAATGATCTTCCGTTAAGAAATAATTCAACTTCATCAGCATTGTTGTAGTAAGCCCACACATCTACACTGTCGCCTTTGTTCCAGTTCCAGTGCGGAAAAATGTGTAGCACTGTTTTATCAGTCCATTCACTTTGGTACATGTAATAAACATCTTTCGGAAAACCTGCAAGATCAATTATGCCAAAGTATGAACTTCGTGAAGGCCATGAATAAGGTGTTGGCTCGCCGAGGTAATCAAAACCTGTCCAGATAAACATGCCCGAAAGAAAATCATATTTCTTTATGATCTTCCACGACTCTTCATGTGTAGAAGCCCATGGGGCACGTACCTGGTCGTATGCAGAAACTGTGTTATCCTTATTCATCTTTGCATTTACTCTTTTGCCATTCACGTTTTGATATGGCCAGAAATATAAACTGTCTGAAGGCATTTGATAATAACCTCTTGTTTCCAATGCAGAAGTTGTTTCGGTGCCGATAAATATTTTACCGGGATAACGCTCATGAAATTTTGGATAATCATTTTGATGATAATTATATCCTGTAAGATCAAGAGCGCCTGATTTAATTATCTGATTACTTGTATCAGGATTGTTATTGGCAGTGGTTATTGGTCTGCTTGTATCAAGATTATGTACAATTGCAGCAAGCTCTCTAGCTAAACGAAATCCGCTCGTATCTCTTTGCTCAGATATTTCATTTCCTATACTCCATATCATAACACAAGGATGATTACGATCACGCTTTATCTGTGCCTCAAGATCGCGTTGATGCCACTCATCGAAAAACAAATGATAATCGTATTTCTTCTTTCCTCTCCGCCATACATCAAATGCTTCATCCATTACCACAAAACCCATCTTATCGCAAAGATCAAGTAACTCAGGTGCAGGCGGATTATGGGAAGTACGGATTGCATTACAACCCATCTCCTTTAATATTTCAAGTTGTCTTTGCAATGCACGGACATTTACTGCAGCACCCAAAGAGCCCAGATCGTGATGATCACAAACGCCCAAAAGTTTCATGGGCACCCCATTTAATGAAAATCCCTTATCCAGATCAAAATGAAAATAACGTATACCGAAAGATGTTTCATAATCATCTACCATTTTTCCATTCACTAAAACCTGCGTTACTACTTTGTATAAGTATGGGTTTTTTGCAGACCATAATGTTGGATTTTTTACAACAAAATTTTCTGAAATTTCTGTTGCTAAATTTTTTGCATTCAGGCCTTTTTGCATTTTACGAGCTACTTCTTTTCCTGATGCATCTAATAAAATTGTATTTACATCAACATAACCCGTTGATTTGTCTGTAGTTCGTAAACTTGTTTTTACAACAACTGTTGCTGATTGATTATTTACAGATGGCGTACTTACAAATGTGCCCCAATGATCTATAGCAGTTTTGCTTGTTGTCACCAATCTTACATTCCGGTAAATACCTGAACCAGAATACCAGCGTGAATTAGGTTGTTTTGAATTATCTACTTTCACACTGATCACATTTTTTTCGCCGCCAAATTTTAAGTAAGGCGTAAGATCGTATTGAAAAGAGATGTAACCGTTGGGGCGAATACCTAAGTAATGATCATTGATCCACACTTCCGACTTCTGGTAAACACCATCAAATTCTATAGAAATATTTTTGTCTTTTGCAATGGCAGGTACGGTAAATGATTTACGGTACCAGCCAATTCCTCCTGGCAAAGCACCACCTTCAGGCGAAGCAGGATATTCTTTTTTGAATTCACCTTCTATGCTCCAATCATGCGGCAGGTTTAGCTTACGCCACGATCCATCATTATAAGAAGCATTCTTATAATCGTCTTTCAGATCTGTCGTGTCGGCATAATAAAACAACCACCCCTTGTTGAAGTTTTCTATTTTCCTATACTTTAATTGTGCAGAAACATTCTG
>JADGPX010000018.1 GCA_017882215.1 Chitinophagaceae bacterium
TTATTGTCGGTAGCCTCACCAACAACCTTTACTGTTAATAAAACCAAAATTTTGAAACAGTAACACTACTTTTTCCATTTTATATCGTCTACTTACTGTCATTTAAATAATAAATTATGAGATCACTATCAATATATATGGTAAGCTGCTTTATTGCTGTATCATCATTTGCACAATCCAATCAAACCGTTACACTGGTTTTTGTAACTGCTGCTAATGATAATTATAAAAATTATGAGGCAGTAATAGATGATATAAGTTATTATTCAGAAAACACTACCGATAATAACAACAGAACTTCCAATAACCGCAACACAATCTGGTTAAATAATTTTCAGTCCGGGCAACATACTATTCAGGTGTACAGTTTAAAAAATGGCAGCAATGAAGAAAGAAATAATAATACTGCAATCTATTCTTCCACTTTTAATGTAAGGCAGGGCTTTGATACAAAGATCGCTGTAAGAAACAACGGGCAGGTTCAATTCTCCGAAAGACAAAGCGCTTATAATAACAGCACTACCAATCAAACTACTGACACTAACAATAATGGCGATTATAACAGGAATACAACTAATGGTAATAATGGTGATTACAACAACGGCACTTCCAACCAAAACAGAAGAATGACAAAACGTGATAGAAATAACACAAACACAAATAACGATTCTGATAATGGAACAGTTACAAACAATGGAGATAGTGATGGTAATTATAATAACGGTACAGCAAACCGAAATGGAAGAATGAACCGTGATAGAAATAACAGCAACACAAATGGCGGCAATGAAGATCAAAATAATGATTACAACAGGAAGATGCCTATGGATGATAATCAATTTAGCCAGCTATTGGAAACTATCCGCAACCAATGGCTACCCGGTGCAAAAATGTCGTCTGTAAGAAATGAATTTGTAGTATCCGGTCACTATTTTACAACCATGCAGGCAAAACAAATGATTGAATTTGTAACTGATGAAAATAACAGGCTTCAATTAGCGAAAGCATCTTACCGTACCATAACAGATCCTGAAAATTTCAGGCAGTTGTATGATGTGTTTAAATACCAGGCAAGCAAAAATGAAATGGATAATTATATAAGGGATTATCAATATTAAATAGAAGTTGTCTGCTGATTATGTTTTGTTATTTGCCTGAATGCGTAACCTGCTTATTATAAAACAACGATTGCCTGTTGGTAGTTGCAGTATTAAGATAGATTTTTAAAAAATCTTTTTGTTCTTTAACCCGAACCGCCAAAGCATTCAGTCTGTCTCTAACATTTTCAGTACTGAATTTAAACACAGCTTCCGATCTTGCTATCCCATCTAATTTTTTATGAGCATCTGAAAGCCTTGTATCTATTCCATCAAGCAAAGCCTGCAATGCGTTATCAGTTATTGCAGGGGTAAATTGTTTATTGCGGTATTCAACAAAATTATTATAAATGGTTGTTGCATTATTCAGGTCAGCAACTGATGAATTATACAGGTCCACATCCTTATCCTCACGTATTATTTCTATGTTCATTTTTGTAAAATCATGCCTGTTCTTTACCATGTTATTATACAGTCCGCTTTTTTCAATTCTAAATGCTGTTGATCTTAGTTTTTGCAGGCTATCCATTTTAATGTATGCAGAAATAGAATCAGCATAATTAAAGAACGGCTGGTTTTTATCTGTATAAATATTACCATTATAAAACCCGCGGTGAGAAACCGGATGATCTAAAAGCTGCCACATGGGATCGAAAGGCATGTGAGTTGCTATCATCTCTGATGGCTGCACCAAAAAATATTTTGTATTGCCTGTTCCTTCATCCCATGTAGGATCGCATAGCAACCAGTTATTATCAATAAATACAGCGCACCAGGTATGCCCGGTTTTATCAACTGAACTATTCTGCTTTGTATACCCATCAACCACAAAACTTGTAACACCGCATCTTACACATATATCATTAAAGATGGCTGCATAATTTTCACAAACGCCTCTTCTTCTTCTTAATGCCGCTGTTATTTTCGCTTCAGGATCCGGGCCCATATTAATTACGTTAGCACTATCTGTATCGTATTTTATATTTGAGGCAACCCAGGTATAAATGGCACGCAATTTTTTCCTGTCACTATTAAAATTTTGTTTCACATATTCAGCAATATCAGTTGTGGAAAAAGTTTGATGAGCAGGTATATCCAGCATCAAATTATCAACCTGCCTGTCATCAAATGTCTGTGCTTTTAAAAATATATAGCAGCATAAAAACAGCAAAAGAAATATCAATTTCCTCATACTATAAAATTATGATTTTATCCGTTCCTGTAATAATGGTCAATGGCTTTTAAGTTTTTTTTATGACAGGTTTCTGCAACAAACAAGAAAAAGCCTTTACCGACGGTAATTGCCGAAGTTAAAATAAATCAGAATGAGTACCGGTTCTGGTAAGTTCTATTATTTTCGCAGCATCATTTTAAAACCATACCAATAACCAATCTGGTTGTACATGACATTCCTTAAATCCATTATAGTTTCCGGTAAGCTTGTGAGGTTTGTTTTTAGCTGCTACTAGTCCTGTTTCTTCTAATTGCAGAATTATTGTATTGAATAAAGTTATTTTATAACCTCGCTTCTTACAAAGTTTGTAATCCCTTTCAAATTGTTTGGTAGTAGCTAATTGATACATGCTACTTATTCAAAAAACTAATAGCTCTTTTGAATTTTTATGTCTGCGTGTATTACCTTTTCGTACAGTATCCATTGCTTTTTTTGTGGTGGTATTAGGCTCTTTTAATACTTTGGCAAATGGCATAGTTTCAACAAGTTCAACAAATTTTTTTGCCTGAAGGGTTTTTGTATCTATACTTATATAAGTCATTATTCTTTATTTAAGAACGTAAAAATAATTAAAATATGCGATTGATAAAATATCAAAATTTATGAATTATGTATTTCTGCCATGACCGGGTGTCGACACCGACCACTAAGAAAACTAAGCACTTTTTGATATGCAATGAAGAAATATCTTTGACTTCATTAAAAACAAAAAATCAATGTTTAAAAAAATCATATTGCCGGTTTTCTTCTTTACAATGAAGCTTTCATTGATACAGGCTTCCATGTATTATGTAGCCCCCGAAGGAAAGGATATAAATCCCGGCAGCATAAGCATACCTTTTGCAACTGTACAAAAAGCACAGGAGGCAGTGAAAGCCGGTGATACAATTTATATACGGGGTGGAGCTTATCACATGCAGGAAGATCAAATTACACGGAAAGAAAGAATATGGGCATACGTAACTTACCTTGATAAAAGCGGTATGCCCGGCAAGCCTATTAACTATTGGGCTTATCCCGGTGAGAAACCGGTTTTTGATTATACTGATATTAAGCCTGCCGGTTTACGCATCATAGCCTTTTATGTTTCTGCTTCGTGGGTTGATATCAAAGGTTTGGAAGTAACCGGCGTTCAGGTTACTATAAAAACGCATACCCAATCAGAATGCTTTGAAAACATGGGAAGCAATAATATTTATGAATTGCTGAACATGCACGACGGGCAGGCAATCGGTATTTATTTGCTTAGCGGATCGAACAATCTTTTTTTGAATTGTGATGCCTACCGTAATTATGATTATGTTTCTGAAAATGGTAGAGGTGGCAATGTAGATGGCTTTGGCTGCCATCCTTCAAAAGGCAGCACAGGCAACGTTTTTAGAGGTTGCCGGGCATGGTTCAATAGTGATGATGGTTATGATGTGATTGGCGCTCATGAGCAAGTAACGTTTGAAAATTGTTGGGCTTTTTATAACGGGTATTCAACTGCTTTTCAAAGTTTGGGAGATGGTAATGGGTTTAAAGGCGGAGGTTATGGAAAAAGAAATGTAGATGAACTTCCTGATCCGATTCCACGACATACCATTCGTTTTTGCCTTGCTGTTAGAAACAAGGCAAATGGATTTTACAGCAACCACCACATTGGCGGAAGCGACTGGTTCAATAACAGAGCTTACAGAAATGGCACCAACTTTAATATGCTCAATCGCCTGAAAGATAATGTTACTGATGTGCCCGGCTACGGCCATAATTTGCGCAACAACATCAGCTATAAAGGAAGCAGAGAAATTCAGAATATAGACACTGCTGCATGTACGCTCAGTAACAATTATTTTGATGAAAGCCATGCTTTAACTGATGATGATTTTATAAGTCTTGATGAAGCTTTATTAATTGCACCCCGCAAACCTGATGGCAGTTTACCGGATAATGGCTTTATGAAACCCAGTGCCACAGGCAGGTTGAAGAAGATGAGTGCAACTTTAAAAAATTTTAAAGATGAACGTTCAAGCATCATAAAGGGAAAGAAAAGCATTATTTTTTCTGATGATTTTGCAACCACTCTTAATAAAGATCAATGGATAGTTGAGGAAGAACCTTCTGCAGGTTCATCAGTTTATACAATGAATAAACAATTGATATTGGATACAAGAAAAGGAGTAACCGTGTGGTTAAATAAATATCTTGAAGGAAATATAGCAATAGAATTTGACAGGGAAGTGATGGTAGACAGAGGTAAGAACGATCGCCTGTCGGATATGAATATGTTTTGGATGGCAAATGATCCCCGTAATAAAAAACCATTTGGAAGGAATGGCGTTTTCGAGAAGTATGATTCGCTCAGGCTTTATTATGCAGGTATCGGCGGCAACACAAACACTACTTCACGTTTCAGAAAATATGAAGGAGATGGCCGTAAACCATTAATAAAAGAATATAAAGATGCGCTGCATCTGCTTACAAAAAATAAGCAATATCATATCAGGATAATTGTAAAAAACAAAATCACTTCTTTATGGCTGAATGATGAATGCTACTTTGATTACACTGATCAGGAACCATTGACTGCAGGGTATTTCGGCTTTCGTTCCACATGGTCACGACAGGTGGTAAAAAACTTTAGAGTGTTTCAATTACCGGCAAAATAACTACAGTGGAACAGGGACGCACATCTCTTATCCGCTATGCCAGTAAAGGTTTGCTGGCGCTGGATACCTTAAAGAATTTTGCCGGCGATCCTTCCCATGCAAACAGTTGCAAACGTGTTTTAAATTTCTATAAAAAAATGGCGGAGAATGATATACCAAAGCAGATGGATTATTTTTTAAAGAAAGAAAATTTTGAAAAGATGAAGAAAGCTTTTAATGCAAAAAGCAGCCCGGGTAAAGCAGATATAGATGCATTTAATGCTGAAGTGAAAGACGTAAACAATTCCTTAAACACTTTTAATAGCATTAATACCAACATAAACAATACAAGGAACAATGTATTAAAAGACTGGAACGACTCAGAGAAAACTTTTGCAGATAGCCATATGCCGTATTATAAGTAAGGATTATTTGGTAGCCGGCATTTGTTTTTTCATAGTCCCGCAACTGCGGGATTGTGTCACTCACTTGTACGGCATACCTATGTGGAACTTATTTTAATAACGTTCTACAGCTTAGGCAAATGTTTTTTATAAACAGTAACCTTTTCTTTTAATGTCATTCTTGCATACCTGGGAGATGGAGATGGTAATACAATTGTATTTACAACATCAGGAAAAAATCTTTTAAAAATTTTTTCAACAAACCGGCTGGTAAAGAAAATGGTTTCTATTTTATTTGTGTTTAAAATTTCTTTGATAGCCTTATCATTGTATTCCACAATTTCAAGATTGCTGTCAGAGTTTGTGTTTTCTTTTCGTACAGCTTTTAAAATAATATCAGCTATTCCCATTTTTACAGATGTAAAAAGTTTTTGTTTAGAAGAAGTGGTTGATAGTTCTGTTTGATAAACTTCTTCCATTATCTTCCAGAAAGTATTTCTCTTTGCGCCATAAAACCAATCTGTTTTGGAAATTGTTTTTTCTGTTTGTCCTTTACCCGGGAAGCTGCCGATGATTAAATATTTTATGCCTTTAGGAATGAAGGGTTGAAAGGGATGTGTTTCGATGTTGCCGTTTGTAGTTTGTAGATTGTGCCCGCCCGGATGACCAGGTCGGACGGGGTTTGTAGTTGTCATCTATACCGGTTCATTTTTTCCTTGAAGCTCGCAGCTCATAGCTCGCAGCTCGCATTAATGCTCTCTGTTTATTAAATATTCTGCCAACTCCATCAAAGGTTTTTTTCTTTTAGATAGAACTGCAATTTCTTCCAGGTGGTACATAGCTACTTTATAATATTTATCTTTCAATTCCTTTGCCCATGCATCAGCATTGGTGTCCTTATATATCTGCAAAACTTTTTCAACTTTAGACAGATCATTGCTGTTATTTATATCTGCTAATGTTTTCAATTGCCCTGCTGTAGCCACTTCCATGGCATGTATTGATAAAAAGGTTTTTTTATTGGAAAGAATATCACCGCCAACCTGCTTACCAAATTTTTCAGGATCGCCAAAGGCATCTAAATAATCATCCTGCACCTGGAAAGCAATTCCCAGGTTCTTTCCAAACTCATACAAATGTTGTTGGTTACCTTCGCCTGCACCGCCTAAAATAGCGCCAAGCTGTAAACTTGCGGCAAGCGCTACAGAAGTTTTTAATTCTATCATGGTCACGTATTCATCAAAACTTACTTTTTCTCTTTTCTCAAAATCCATATCAAGCTGCTGTCCTTCGCAAACTTTTTTTGCAGTTTTATTGAACAGCCTAATAACCTTTTGCAAATAATCTTTATTTATTTTATTTACATAATCATAAGCCACTACCAGCATCACATCGCCTGCAAGCAAAGCTGTTGCCTCACCATATTTATTGTGAACAGTTTCCATTCCACGCCGCAGCGGAGCTTTATCCATTATATCATCATGTATCAAAGTAAAGTTGTGAAATAATTCAATGGCAGTAGCTACATGCCAGGTATCAGGATTTATCTTGTTCACAAGTTCGTTACCCATCAAGCACATAACAGGTCTTATTCTTTTACCACCTAACGATAAAATATATTGTGACGGATCGTACAAAGAAACAGGCGCCTTTGGGAAGTGCCTTACATTAAATTTTTCTTCGAAGAGTTGGGATAATTCCTGGAATGAGTGCACGGTTTGAGTTATGAGTTATCAGTTATCAGTTATCAGTTATCAGTTATCAGTAACGAGATAATTACCTATTAATTCTTTTTGCTTATTACTTATTACTTATTACTGATAACTTATTTCTTATTTTTTATTTTCTTAATCTTCACTTTAGAAGTTTCACTTTCCGGCTTCAGCACCCATTCATAATCCAATTGTCGCTTTGTGAGGTTTGCAGCAACCACTTTTATAGTAATGATATCTCCCATTCTAAATTTTCTTCCGCTTCTTAATCCCACCAAAGCATAATCGGTTTCATTCAATCTGAAGTCATCATACTCTGAGAGATCTCTTACAGAAACAAGCCCTTCGCATTTGTGTTCTACAGTTTCAACCCAAAAACCAAATGATGATACACCACTGATAACGCCTTCAAATTCATCTCCCAGGTAATCCTGCATAAACTCAACCTGTTTGTATTTATTGGCAGCTCTTTCTGCTTCCATTGCAGAGCGCTCTTTTTCGCTGCAGTGCTTACACTTCTCTTCCATCTTTTTATCAGGCCGCACATTTTTCTCCAGCAATTCTTCTAAAACACGATGAACCAAAATATCAGGATAACGGCGAATGGGAGAAGTGAAATGACAATAATGTTCAAAGCCCAAACCATAGTGACCAATATTTTCAGAAGTGTAAATTGCTTTTGCCATTGTGCGTATACCAAGCTGTTCCAGTACATGCTGCTCAGGTCTGCCCTGCACATCTTTCAACATCTGGTTGAATGATGAAGCTACAGCAGCTTCATCATTCAGGTCGAATTTATAACCGAATTTTCTTGCAAAAGCTACAAACGGTTTTAGCTTTTCTTCATCCGGCGTATCATGAATCCGGTATGGAAAAGGGATCGGTTTTTTATTCACCTTAATTTTTGAAACATGCTCCGCCACCGTTCTGTTGGCAAGCAGCATAAACTCTTCAATCAGCTGGTGAGCTTCTTTACTTTCTTTTACAATTATACCTATTGGCTTTCCATGTTCATCCAAAGTAAAGCGTACTTCTGTTGAAGAAAAATTGATAGCGCCGTTTTTAAATCTTTGTTTACGAAATTGCTGTGCCAGGTCATTAAGCAATAAAATTTCCTGTTGATGATCTCCTTCTTTTTTTTCAATTATTTCCTGCACTTCTTCATAAGTAAATCGTCTGTCTGAATGCATAATAGTTTTACCTAACCAGTAATTTTTTACCTCTCCTTTATTGTTTATCTGAAAGATTGCAGAGAAGGTAAATTTATCTTCATTGGGTCTCAATGAACATAATTCATTGGAAATTTTTTCGGGCAACATGGGGTTAACTCTATCCGGCAAATACACGCTGGTGGCTCTTTCATAAGCAGTCTCGTCCAGCACCGTACCCGTTTTTACAAAATGACTTACATCTGCAATATGAACTCCGATCTCATAATTATCATTCTTTAATTTCCTTATTGAAATAGCATCATCAAAATCTTTTGCATCTACAGGGTCTATGGTGAAGGTGAGAATATCACGGCAGTCTTTTCTTTTAAAAATTTCTTCATCATCTGCAGTATCTGTCAGATGCGAAGTTTCATTCAGGGCTTCTTTACTAAATTCCAAAGGGAAGCCACTCTCGATAAGGATCTCCTTCATCGCCATGTCGTTCACATCTTTTGCTTCCAGGATATTTACCACTTCACCTTCGGGTTTTTTTTCTGCGTCATCCCAGCTAAGTAAGCGAACCACAACCCTGTCTTTATCTTTAGCGCCGTTCAGATTTTTTATACTCACATAAAAATCTGGCATTGGCTTTTGACTATCGGGAGTAAAAAAAGAAAAATTCTCACTCACTTCTATGTTACCAATAAATTCTGTCTGCTTTCTCTCTACCACTTCTTCAACCTTTCCCTCAAGCCTTTTTCCATTAGTTTCTTTTATGCTTATCCGTACAGTATCGCCATGAAAGGCTTTACCAAAATCGTGCGGACGAATAAAAATATCTTTTTCAACACCTTCAACAATTACATAACCTATCCCTGAACGTGTGATATCTAACTTTCCGTTTACTAACTGATGCTTATGATGTTTTTTCTTTCCTTCTCTTTTGCTCATTTGTCCGATACTTTGCAGGCTGCAATGTACTAAAAACTCGTGGTCATTTAGTCAATGGTCATTGAGTCATTATGCTTCTTTGCTAATTACCTATTGACTTATTGACTTATTTTTAATTAATGAAAATAATTACAAGAACCATCTGGATACTTTCGCTTGTTAGTCTTTTTACAGATGTAGCAAGTGAAATGCTTTACCCGGTGATGCCGGTATTTTTAAGAAGTATTGGATTTTCGTTTGTTCTTATTGGTGTGCTGGAAGGATTTGCAGAAGCTGTAGCGGGATTAAGCAAAGGTTATTTTGGAAAGAAAAGTGACAGCACAGGAAAACGTTTACCATTTGTGCAGCTCGGCTATGCATTAAGTGCAATTTCAAAACCGATGATGGCGGTTTTTGTTTATCCTTTGTGGATATTTTTTGCAAGAACGATTGACAGGCTGGGTAAAGGAATAAGAACCGGGGCAAGGGATGCAATGCTTAGTGATGAATGCCTGAAAGAAAACAAGGGAAAGGTTTTTGGCTTTCATCGCAGCATGGATACAATGGGTGCTGTGCTTGGTCCTGCAATAGCCTTGATATATTTATATTATCATCCGGAAAATTATAAAACACTTTTTATCATTGCCTTTTTCCCGGGTGCAATTGCAATACTATTTACACTTTTTATAAAAGAAAAAAAGAAAAAAATTAATGCGGACATTCCAAAAACAAAATGGAGTTTTTTTGCAATTTTTTCTTACTGGAAAAATAGCCCGGCAGAATATAAAAGGTTACTTATTGGTTTATTGCTTTTTGCCACATTCAACAGCTCGGATGTTTTTTTATTATTAAGAATGAAAGAAAGTGGGTTGACTGATACGGCAGTGATTGGAGTTTATATTTTTTATAATCTTGCATTCGCATTGCTGGCATATCCGGTAGGAATTCTTGCGGATAAGCTTGGATTGAAAAAAATATTTCTTGCAGGGTTATTTGTTTTTGCTGTTGTGTATGCAGGATTTGCAGTTAATAATAATCTCATCATTTTTTTTGTATTATTTTTTTTATATGGCTTGTACGCAGCAGCTACAGAAGGCATTTCCAAAGCATGGATAAGTAACATAGTTAATAAAGATGAAACAGCAACAGCCATTGGAACCTATTCCGGTTTGCAGAGTATTTGCGCTTTGCTTGCCAGCAGCCTTACGGGATTTTTATGGTTCACATTCGGATCAATAACAACATTTACAATAACGGCTTGTGTAACTTTGCTGGTGATTGTATATTTATCAAGATATAAATCTGCGCCGCTAAATAAAAATGTATGAAAAGTTATGATACAGTAACGGAAGCCGTTAATGGGTTAAAAGAAAGAGGGTATAATATTGATTTTAATATTGCTTTCGACAAATTAATTTGTACGGACAATAATATCGGTCTGCAGCCTGATGAATTTGAAATTGTAGAAGTGCACAGGTATGAAGGTGATTCTAATCCCGATGATGAAGATGTTGTGTATGCTGTAGAATCAAAACAAGGAAATATAAAAGGAATAATTACAAGCGCTTTTGGATTATATGCAGATCCGGTTTCAAATAAGATTATTCAAAAGTTATCAATGCATAAATGATCGTGAAACGTCAAACGTGAGACGTGAGATAGATCTTTCACGTTTCACGTTTCACATCTCACGAATAATTATTCTTCGATTTTATCTTCAGCTTTTTCTGCATTCTCAACTATATCACCTGATCTGAATAAAACATTTTTCAAGATAGTTCGCCACTTATCTTTTTTTCTTGCTAAAAATTCCAGGTCCATACTAAAATGAATAAACTCTTCTTTTTGTTCATGCTTCATTATTGCTTTTGCATCTTTATCTTTTTCTACACTTATTCTCTGCCCGTACCAATTAATGGCATCGGCTTCTTCGATAAGTGATTGGATCATTCGTGCAAAAGTTCCTGTTTTCTGGGATAATTCTTCCGGGGGTTCGTGGTACTGTTCTGTTGGCATATAAAATATTTGTGAGAGGAAAGCAGTTAGTATTTCTAAAATTATTTACGTGAATAAACAGCATAGCTGTTTGCCTTGCAGGCAATCGTTGCATATCCGCTTCCATCTGTAGTTACATCAGGATTAGCGCCGGTATAATCTTTAAGAACTGTATTAACCCATACGGTTTGCACTTTTCTCTCTGTATCTGTTCCGGTATTAAAATAGGCAACCAAACCGGGAGTGCCATTCCTTCTTAAAATATATTCGGTTGTGCTTGAAAATAATTTTGTTGTAGAACCTGCTGCAAGTGTTTTATGAATACTGATGAGTGTATTTAGTTTTGCCTGGTCAAGTAATGATTCATAATCTTTATAGAAAATAAAAGGTGTGCCTTCAGCAGTTAAGATATAAGCATAAGCCTTTAATTTATTCCAGGCAAAAATATCGTCCACATCATGATTGGATACAAAAGTATAAGCCTTAGAAGGATTCACTACTATCAACCCTGCACCTTCCAGCTTGGTAAGGTTATTTCCATTGAATGCATCTTTCAAAGCAAACATCAGGGGGAAATCAAAAGCCCCGCTGTTGGCAGCTATGCACCAGTTATTTACCAGCGTAACATTGCCATCATAAAATTCGCCTATTGAAATACCACCTACTGCAGAATCCCAGGCTTTTACTACACCTGGATTATATCCTTTTACATAATCAAACCTCCAGCCATCAAAGCCTAAGCTGTCTTTATAATATTTCGCAATTCCATCGGGTCTTTTATACAACCAGTCCTTTACGTTAGCTACATTATGACACAGATCAGGCATACTTCCAAATGTACCTTCATCATTTGCATCAACACCACTTGGGTGAAAGTCCTCATAACTTCTGTTGAACTTACCTGACATAGGCGTAAATTTGGTGTAATATGTTTTGCCTGAATACGGGCTAAATTCCAGATCACCACCTGAATTATGATTAATAACAATATCAGCTATAAGTTTAAAGCCTTTGCTTTTCGCATTATTCAATAAAGAAATTAATTCAGTTTTAGAACCAAACCTGGTTTCAGTAGTTCCCATTTGGTTATATTGACCAAAATCAAAATAATCATACGGATCATATCCCATGGAGTAACCTCCGCTTTGCCCTTTAGAAATTACAGGAAGCCATAACGCTGTAATGCCTGCACTTTTCCATGAGTTGAGTCTTGTTTGCAGAGAATCCCACCAGATTCCTCCGGAAGTTACATCCCAGTAAAAAGCCTGCATCATTACTTCTGTTGATGGCGGTGTGCTTTCAGCGGAAGGCGGAGGAGTTACAACAACTATCGGATCGGGTGTTGAAGGTTTTTTTGAACATCCGAAAAACAGAGTGGATACGATTAAAAAACAAACTATAAGAAAGCGCTTTGCTTTTGCACAGTTGACAAAGGGATAAAACATATTTTCAATTATAGAAAAATCTATCAAGTTAAAGACCGATTATTGTGTTGTGAAGATAACAAAATGCAGCTACAGCTGTTGCTGTTTTATTCCGGAATCATTTAGTTAAAATCAAATTACTGTTTCTTATACCATTATTTTTACATCACTTAAAATAATAATCGATGCGATCTGTTCTACTTTGTTTACTGCTCTCTATTTCTCTTGCTGCAAGCTGCCAGAAATATTTTCTTTTCATCGGCACCTATACCGGTAGCGGCAGTAAAGGAATTTATGTTTACACTTTTGATGCTGCCACCGGAAAAGCACAGTGGGTAAGCAATACAGAGGGGATTGTAAATCCATCTTATTTAGCCATTGCACCCGGCGGCTTATTATTATATGCATGCACTGAAACAAGAACTGCAGATGCAGGTGGCATAAGTGCATTCCGGTTTAACCGTGCAAAAGGCAGCCTCACTTTTATAAATAAGCAATCAAGTGGTGGCGATAATCCTGCATATGTATCTGTTCACAATAGTGGGAAGTGGGTTATTGCCGCTAATTACTCAGGTGGAAGCTTATCTGCTTTTCCGGTTAATGCAAATGGAAGCCTGCAGCCATTCAGTCAATTAATACAGCATACAGGTACAAGTGTTAATAAACAGCGGCAGGAAAAAGCGCATGTACATGCAACCGTTTTTTCTCCAGAAGGAGATCACCTGTTTGTGCCTGATCTTGGAATGGATAAAGTAATGATCTATAAATTCAATTCTTCAGCGCAAAAACCATTACAATCTGAATCGCCTGCATTTGTAAATACTGAGCCGGGCAGCGGACCAAGGCATTTTATTTTTCATCCAAATAAAAAGTGGGCTTATTTAATTGAGGAAATGGGCGGTACAGTAGTAGCATACAATTATAAAAAAGGAAAACTGGATGTAATGCAGCAAATTGCAACGCATGCCGATACTGCAAAGGGAGATTTCGGAAGTGCGGATATTCATATTTCACCGGATGGTAAATTCCTGTATGCATCTAACAGGGGCAATGAAAATAACATAACTATTTTTTCTGTCAACCTGGCTACGGGTAAACTATCATTGATAGGCTACCAATCAACAATGGGTATTATGCCCCGCAACTTTACCATCGATCCTTCAGGAAAATATTTATTGGCGGCTAACCAGAAAACAGGTAACATAGTGATATTTAAAAGAGATGTAAGAACCGGTTTATTACAATACACCGGTGAGCAAATTAATATTCCCGAACCTGTGTGTTTGAAAATGATTGAGTGATAATCCTTTCTTGCAGGTACGCCTGTACATTTTTTCATTAGCATGCTCTTTTCAATTTCTTTTGCACTACAAGTGCTGAAATAATAAGTGCTACTCCTAAACCTTTGAGGAGCTCGTCTATTGATTCCGGCACTTTGATAAAGTGTCGTGTAAATAAAGAAAAGCTTATACATAAATTTCCAAAGAGAAGTAACCAAAGTACTTGTTTTTTCATCGTACAAATTTTTATGAAATAAATTAATTGTTTGAAAGTTGTTTTGATAGTATCTCTAGTTTTATGTCGTAGCCGAGTCTCCCAACGGGGATTCGGCGTTAATCATATAATAAACTTTCAGTCAATCAATATCCATCAACTCTTGAATTTGAGTAACAGAAAAATCATTCTTTATTGCGACGAGTCCCCTCCGGGAGACTCGGCTGGGAGAGAAATTGAAACCATTTTCTTTACAAGCCGGTTTGTTGAAAAAATTTTTAAAAGATTTTTTCCTGAAGTTATCCATACGATTGCATTGCCATCTCCTTCGCCAAGGTATGCAAGGTTAAGTCTGAAACAGAAAGCAGCAATCTATAAAAAGCATTTACCCCTTTGATCTAAAAATTAAAATAAATCATGGGTAAGACAATTTTTATTTCCTAATTTTCTTTTTCAAACCAGGCTAATATGTCTCATCCGTTGTTTCGCAAAAAAAGTATTGCAGCAATTTTAAGTGATGCTGAAAAAGGCCTTTCTGATGCAACGCATTCTTCTTCGGGATTAAAAAAAGTTTTAAAAGTAAGAGACCTTACAGCGATGGGAATAGCTGCAATTGTAGGCGCAGGTATCTTTTCCACTATTGGCAATGCATCGTACCAGGGTGGTCCCGGAGTAATTTTATTGTTTGTGCTAACTGCAGTGTGTTGCGGCTTCTCAGCATTATGTTATGCAGAATTTGCCAGCCGGATACCTGTAAGCGGAAGTGCGTACACGTATGCCTATGCAGCATTTGGAGAATTGATAGCATGGATAATAGGATGGGATCTGTTGATGGAATATGCTATCGGAAATATTGCAGTTGCTATTTCGTGGAGCGATTATTTTACCAATTTAATGGAAGGGCTAAACATTCATATACCTGCATTTTTAACTACTGATTATTTAAGCGCTTCAAGAGGTTTCACAGAAGCATCTTCTCAAATAGCAGCGGGTACAGGCTTTGATGCTTTAGCAGATAATTTAAAGACAGGTTATAATGCATGGATACATGCACCGCAATTGGGCAGTCTGCGAATCATAGCTGATCTTCCGGCATTGGTAATTGTGTTCTTAATTACATGGCTGGTTTATGTGGGCATAAGAGAAACCCGAAAGGCAACCAACATGATGGTTTTATTAAAAGTTGTGGTCATCATCGCCGTAATTGCTATCGGATTTTTTTATGTTGCTCCAGCCAACTGGAGCCCTTTCTTGCCAAATGGTTTTGGAGGAATGATGAAAGGTGTATCGGCTGTATTCTTTGCCTACATAGGCTTTGATGCAATATCAACCACGGCGGAAGAATGTGAGAATCCGCAAAGAGACCTTCCGAAAGGAATGATATACTCATTAATAATTTGCACTGTATTGTATATTTTAATTGCTATTGTTTTAACCGGCATGGTAAATTATAAACAATTGCAGGTTGGTGATCCGCTGGCATTTGTTTTTAAGCAGGTTGGTTTAAATAAGATAAGTTATATCATTTCATTCAGCGCTGTTGTTGCAACAGCAAGTGTGCTGCTGGTTTTTCAAATGGGTCAGCCAAGAATATGGATGAGCATGAGCCGTGATGGATTGCTGCCAAAGATCTTTAGCCGTATTCATCCAAAATATAAAACGCCTTCATTTTCCACCATCTTAACAGGTTTTGTTGTGGCAGTGCCTGCATTGTTTTTAAATTTAACAGAGGTAACAGACTTGACAAGTATCGGAACTTTATTTGCATTTGTACTGGTATGTGGCGGTGTGCTTTTATTACCGGCAAGAGAAGCAGGTGAGGCAAAAGCAAAATTTAAAATTCCTTATATTAATTCTAAATTAATTGTACCTGTTTTATACATTGTTGGTGTGATCATTTTCTGGAAAAATTTTCTTGGACTATTTGATTACAGCGAAGGCTGGGAAGGCTTTCGCGACAAGCTTCCGTTCTTTTTGTTTGTTATTTTAGTAACAGCTCTTGCCATCGCTTCTTTTGTAAAAAATCTTTCTCTAATTCCCGTGCTTGGGCTTGCAAGTTGTTTTTATTTGATGACGGAACTTGGATATACAAACTGGCTGCGCTTTTTGATATGGCTGGTGGTTGGCTTGTTAATTTATTTTTTATACAGCAGGCATCATAGCCATCTTGCTATGAAAGATACGATTGATTGAAACGGCCTCAACCTGCTTCTCCTTCTCCGATAGAGAAGGAGCGGTGCAGTTCATAAAGTCAAACAGTTCATCTACCACATCATCATTGTACCAATATCATTAAAGAGATTTTATGCTGTGCTTCCCTCTCCCTTTGGAGAGGGAATAAGGGTGAGGTCTTTGCTTGTACCTTTGCCTCATGAAATACGAGGTCGGTGATAAAATTTTAGTTCTTCATTCGCAGGAAGAAGGTGAAGTGGTGGAAATAATGAATGAAAAAATGGTAATGATAGAAGTAAGCGGGGTAAGGTTTCCCGTGTACATGGATCAAATTGATTTTCCTTATTTTAAAAGATTTTCCGAAAAGAAATTATTTGAAAAGAAGAAAGAGAAAATATATATTGATGATATAAAAAAAGAAAAAGCTACCTCTCAATATAAAGTAAGTGATGGGGTTTGGCTTGCTTTTTTACCTGTATTTGACAAAAGTATTTTTGATGATGATGTAGTGGAGTCGTTCAAGCTTTATCTTATCAACCAAACCGAACATCCTTATAATTTTAATTACCGCATAACTTTTGGCGGCTCACCTGATTTTGAATTAAAGAACCAAATATTTTCGTTCACTGATTTTTATCTGCATGATGTGCCGTTTGAGCAAATGAATGATGCCCCAAAATTTGTGTTTGAATTTTCATTGATGAATGCAGATAAAAAGAAAGCTGAATACTTTGAAACATCCCTTAAACTAAAAGCCAAACAATTGTTTCAGAAGATTGAAGAAATGAAACTAAAGAATGAGCCTACTTTTTCTTATAAGTTATTTGAAACCTATCCTGATAAAGTTGTGGAAGACAAACCTGACTTTGCAGGATCGTCCGGTGCAGGAAACAGAATTTACGATGCATCAAAAGTTGCTCAAAATCTTGAACCTGCCCGTTCAGTTATTGATCTGCATATTGAAAAGCTTAGTGATGACTGGAAACATCTTTCCAACTTTGAAATTCTTACGCTGCAATTAAAAATCTTTGAGAAATATTTTTACCTCGCAACAGCTCACCGCCAGCCGAACTTAATTGTAATTCATGGCGTAGGCAGTGGTAAACTTAAAGACGAAATACATGAAATACTAAAAACCAAGCAAGAAGTAAAGACCTTTGTAAACCAGTACCACCCCAACTTTGGCTATGGTGCTACAGAGATTTATTTTGGGTATTGAGGATTAGTATTTTAGTTTTTTCGGATCCTGCTTATTGTGCCAGAATGTTAGCAATACTATTTCTTTCTTAGAGGAGTAGTAGCGATAATATAAAACAATGTATTTATTAATTTGAGCTTTCCTTATGTTGGAGCTCTTTGCTGATGCTGCATACATTTCAGGTTGTACTGAAATTCTTAATATGATATTATTTGTTTGTTTAATAAAATTCTTAATTTCTCTATCTGTCCATTCCTCCAATAAGTAACTAATATTTTTATTAAAGGTTTTTTTAGCTTCATCTGCCCATTTAATTATGATAGCCATTTTTTATATTTTTTCATTACATCTGTATGCGTTGTAACGCTTCCGGCTTCAGCATCTTTTAAACCTCTTTCTATTGATGCTTTTGCTTCATCGCTTACATCATCCCACCAATCTTTTTGAGCATCTACTTCCAGCATGGCATACACCATCTTTACTACTTTTTCATCGGCAGTGTCTAAATATTTTTTTGCCTGTTTTTTTATGAGAGCTATATTATTCATAACATTTATTTTACTACAGTAAAGATATTATTAAAATCGTTTTTGAGTAGCTTTAATTACAACGATGGCAGTATTTGCCGTTGGCAATGGCAAACTTAAAGATGAGATATTGAAAACAAAAAAAGAAGTAAAGACCTTTGTAAACCAGTACCACCCCAACTTTGGCTATGGTGCTACAGAGATTTATTTTGGATATTGATGAGGTTATTGAAGGGTTAAATAGTCTACCCAAAATTCAGTATTCTCATTGGGATAGCCCAATTTATGACCTCCTTCAATTCTAATTAAAGCAGTATCAACTTTAGAAGAATTTTGTGTTATTGGTATATCAATTTTTTTATAATTGCCTATTGAAGAAGTTCCTAACCATTGTCCGCTGTCGACAATCGCTCCATTGTAAAATAATTTTATTTTTATTGATACTGTGTCTGAGCCATACAAATCACATTTTACATACGATGTTAAGTTGGATGGATGTTTTGGAACAGAAAATTTATTTTGTGCCCAGGCAGCGTAGACATTATTATAAATAAACTTTGCGGCATATTGTCCATGATAAGCACTTGAATCTTGTTTAATAACATACGGATCATAGGGAGGAACACACGGGGGACAACTATTGGTTTCCCAATTTTGAAGCCAACCCGTATTCCAATTTTCAAAATCTCCATTTGGAATTAAAATTGTTTGCTGATTTACATTGTCTTTAGAGCAACTTAAGAATCCAAAAACTGAAATCAAAACAATAAATATCTTAAGTTTTTCCATTTCCATATCTTTTTTGACAACTAATATCTCATAATCGTTGCATGAATGTAATTGCACTTACATTTCTTACTTGATGCAGTTCTCCGCCCTTGGTGTTCTGTGCAATGGTTTGAGCGTTGCTCACCAACAAGCGTATTAATATAAAATCTAAATTAGTTTTATTTGTAAAAAGCAGGTGGACTTATCGTTTATCCCAGCTTACTCATGTTGTTGGTGCAGCCACAATACTGTCTCTATTGAACACCAACAGCGAAGGCTCATTCAGCCTTATTATTTCAAATATCTCTGCACCTGTTCCAAAGCTTCTACATTGTTTTTTCTTTTTAAGGAAAAGATCACTTCTTTTTTTTCACTGGCAGTTAAATGAAAATTAATGGTAGCGCCACGATCTTCTTTTTCAGGAATGTACATAAAAGCTACACGGTGAAAATTGCTGTCTAAAAAGTTTTGAGCATAAGTGATTTCATCATCCTGGAAATAATCCTGCAGCATGAACCAGTTGTTTTGCAATATAGTAAATGGCTTCGTTATAATCCCGGTAATATCGCCATTTACAATAGTATTATCCCACCCTCCTTTTTGTCTCGCCCTTACCTGGATAATTAATACCCCACGAGTATTTTGTTTTATCCAGTCTTTAAAAACATTTAGAAATCGAAGAGATGTTTCCTGGCCGTAATTATCTCTGAGGCCTGCATCCATTACATCAATTACCGGGCTGGAAGGAAGCCATACATTGGGCAGAATATACGGATAGGTTGCATTCATCCTCAACGCAGTAAGAAATCGCAGGTTCATAGGATTTTCATCTTTAAACATAGCGGCAAAATCAACAGCATCAGGACCACTTATCTTTGAAGTGCTGTCAGTAAATGTGGCCTGCATCATAAAGCTAAGCGGCTGAGTGCATACCATTAGTTTTCTAAGGTCTCTCGTTATTACTGAATTTAAAATCATCAGTGGTATATGTGCATCTCTTTCTTCAGACTTGTAAAAACCAATATTTTTATCAAGAAGCCCGTGTGTATTGTCATTTAATTGTTGTTCAAATGCATATCCCCTGTCTTTAACATAACGGTATGGCCCAACCGAAAATTTTTGAACAGGAGAAAGAAGGTCTCTCGCAATCATTGAAGAAAATACGGGATTCAGCAAATCCTGTGAAATATCATTAACGTACATTTTATTTTGCAGGTTAATATTTTCACCAGCCGCCTTCAACCTTGCCAATTCACGAAAATAAGCAGCAGCCAGCATTCCACCGGAAGCGCCACTGATAAGAACTGTTTTTTTCATTATTGTTCCCCGGCTTATGCTATCGAGCTCCTGCAAAATGTTCATTGCAAAAGCTGCGCTTCTTACACCGCCGCCACTAAAATTAAAAACAACCATCATAGGCTTATCTTCACCCTGCCTTTGTTTCCAGCGGTTGAGGATAGCAAGCATATTATTTTTATCAGCTTCAATCTTTGCAGGTGTATTCATAGCTTCAAGGCTATGCAACGAATATTCGGGCCTTGAGGGATTGGTATAATCGAGTCCGAATGCTTTATTCCGGGGATCAATAACGTCATATATATAAAGAAGGTTGAGAACAATAAAAAGAAAAATAACAAATAGTACACTCCAGCTTCGCAGAAAATAAGTGAGTGCGCCTATTACTGCATTCAACAGGGCAAAAAGTATGAGAATACTTGCAGCAGCAGGAATCTGGAAAATTTTATTGTCAAGATAAAAACCGATAAATATCGTAAAAATAAAGGCCATCATTAAAGTAATTATCGCAGAAAAATGATGCCTCTTAAAAATGATATCCAAAAACTCCTGGCTGTAGTGTCCTACTTTCCTGGCTTTAATAAATCTAAATCGTGTAGTTAAATAATAACCAACAGGTAATCCAAAATTATTTTCTGCATATGCACTCCTATGTATTTGATATTTTTTTTGCTTATCAAATGCAGTAATATCCGGTGTAAATGTTCTTACAATTCTTCTGTCTGCAGTAAAAAAATACACAAATGAAATCGCTATAAGTAAAAAAAATCCACCCAAAAAACCCGCTGCAATAGCAATGAATTCAGCAAAAGGAATGAGTTCCATTTTTCTGTCAAATGACAATGCTTCAAAAAAATAAACCAATAAAAAACAAATGGGAATAATGGAATTGTTAATGCAATATTTTAAAAATGGTTTTGAGTTAGTTGCCAGAAAGCGAAAGCGTTGACTATGCAAAATGAAAGTGGTGATATTCCAGCTCATCATAAAAACGCCGGTTGCAACACCTGTAATAGCAGCGCCTGCAGCATTTACATTCCCCAGGTATTCGGGAGCAAGGAACAATGCATTAGCTCCGAATATTTTCATAAAATTTCCGGTAAGCGTCAAAAAAAGAATGAACCAGAAAATAAGCAATACCTGGGCCTTTCTGAAATGAAGAAGCAATAGCTGTATTGGAAATGAATAATAAAAATTTTGAACAAATGTCTTCATAGCCGGAATCAATTATTTATGAACCTGTACTTATGATGTCCTGATAATATACAACATAAAAATCATTTCCACTATTGGTTGGTGTTCTGTGCAATGGTTTAATCGTTGCCAACCAACAAGCGTATTAATAATATAGAGCCAATAGCTAATGCCCCGGTATCTTTTAGAAATGAACGTCTTGTTTTCATGTAATTATTTGTGTTTGAAAAAGGAATAAGAATGAAAATAGGAATAAAAATAGTTATGAACCAATTCCGAAATCAAATTACGAATTTGTATCTTTTCATAAACTTTCTTTTTATGAAATTAATAGTGTTTTCAGCAATAGCAATAATAGTGCTGCTGTCTTTTAAAATAGAACGTGGCGATGATGACTATGAAACACTTGCTATAGGCGCCAAAGCCCCGAACTTTAAACTGACCGGGGTTGATGGAAAGACTTATACATTGAAATCGTTTAGCAAATCAAACGTGCTGGTAATAATATTTACCTGCAATCACTGTCCTACTGCCCAGGCTTATGAAGAGCGGATAAAACAACTTACCAAAGATTACAGCCCAAAAGGAGTTTCAGTTGTGGCCATATCGCCAAATGACCCGATAGCTATTCGCTTAGATGAATTGGGCTATACTGACCTTAGCGATACGTTTGAAGAAATGAAAATCCGTTCAAAACAAAAAAAATATAATTTCCCTTATTTGTATGATGGCAAAACGCAAAGCGTTGCCAAAGCTTACGGACCGGTTGCCACACCACATGTTTTTATTTTTGATAAGGAAAGAAAATTGCGTTACCAGGGCCGCTTTGATGATGTGGAAAAACCTACGAAAACACCAAACAATTTTGATACACGTAATGCGATTAATGCTTTATTGGCGAATCAGCAACCTACTGTACAAACTACCAAAGTATTTGGCTGCTCCATTAAATGGGCAGAGAAAGAAAAATACCAGGATAAAATAAAAGAAGATTGGGCTAAGGAACCTGTAACCGTTGAAATGATTGATGAAAGCGCCATAAAAGATTTATTGAAAAATAGTTCAGATAAGTTGCGGCTGATTAATGTATGGGCTACCTGGTGCGGACCTTGTGTTACAGAGTTTTCTGAATTCATCACCATCAACAGGATGTACCGCGGCCGTGATTTTGAATTCATCAATATCAGCGCTGATGATCCTGCTAATAAAGAAAAAGTGCTGAAGTTTTTAAAAAGTAAAGAGGCTTCCTCTAAAAACTATCTTTTCAGCATAGATGATAAATACAAACTCATTGAAGCCATTGATCCAAAATGGCAGGGAGCATTACCTTACACTATCTTAGTAGAGCCAGGCGGAAAAATTGTATATGGCAAACAAGGCCGCATCAACCCGGCAGAAATGAAAAAAACCATTGTAGAAAACAAACTTATTGGCAGGTATTATTAATTCCGCTCTTGGTTGGTGTTCTGTGCAATGGTTTAATCGTTGCCAACCAACAAGCGTATTAAGATAAAATCTAAATTACTTTTATTTGTAAAAAGCAGGT
>JADGPX010000019.1 GCA_017882215.1 Chitinophagaceae bacterium
GGTAATGTGCCGGAGGAATATTATGAAATTGAAATTGGTAAGGCAAAAGTTGTTAGTGCAGGTGAAGATGTGAGCATCATTACTTATGGCGCAGGTGTTCATTGGGCAGTTGAGTATGCAGAAGCTCATCCTGAAATATCAACTCATATAGTAGACCTGAGAACATTGCTGCCGCTGGATTATCCGGCAATAAAAGAAGCAGTAAAAGCTACCGGAAAAATTTTAATTCTGCATGAAGACACAATGATTGGCGGAATCGGCGGGGAAATATCAGCATGGATAAATGAGAATTGTTTTGAATGGCTTGATGCTCCTGTAATGCGTTGTGCATCGCTGGATACTCCGGTTCCTTTTAATCTTGAATTAGAAAAAAATTTTTTAGCAAAATCACGATTGCATGAAGTCATTCAAAAATTAATAAATTATTAATGCCGAATCTTTATGTAGTGGATGATTGGTATTGTTTTGATAATTCGAGTGGCGAATATGAACTTATAGCAAAAAAAACAGGAGATGAAAAAAGTATAGTTAATTTTGAAATATGGAAACAAATTCTAATCTAAAATCCGAAGACATATCTAAAAAACTTCAGGCAGGCTTTGAAAAAGCCCGCAAAAAACTTATTGAAAAAGAAAAGCAATGGCTACCTCATCATTTCCGATAAAAAAGGAAACATCAAAAAAATTCCTGCTAAAGATCTTTGAGATACAATCGGATTAAATTCTTCCTGCATTTTGCAAAACAATATTTTATTTTAAGGCTATTATAAGCATGGCATTTCTTTATTAGCTGCGGATATATTAACCAGATCAGACCTTGAAGGTTTTTAAAACCTTCAAGGTCTTTACGATTATTCGTGTTTTGTGTAGTGAGTTTTATAGTCTGGCTTCACCAACAACAGCACTAAAGGTTAGCTAATCTACATTTTTTTGTAACACTATGCCCATGCATACCTTCTGCCGTTGGTGATAGTTCGACTGAACTCACTACACACCAACGGCGGCGTGATTAGAAACAAAAAGGAGAAGTAAAATAAGGGACAGAAATGCCAATTTAAATACAGACCTTTGTTAAGAACTCATTACACTAATTCTATATCGCTGTTTATGCCTTAACGGCTAAGAATTAAAATATTAAACTATGATAAAGAGTAATGATTTAAATATAGATGAGGAAACTATAAACAAAATAGGTTTACGCCTATCAGATAAACCCATTAATGCTCAAATTGCTCCTAATGCAAGAGTATTCGAATATCCCCATTTAGATAATGTATTTGTAATGGAAAACGATCTTTATGGTAACATAATGCCTAAAAATTCTTGTTTCCTGGCTTTCTATGGCAGCCATGGATTAATAGGAAAACATTTGAAGGTTGAAACACTTAAGAATGCCAGCATAGAGTATATTAAAAAGATGGTAGAAAGTAATTCAGAAGGTTGAAGAAATAAGTACCTTAAAGCTGTCTTATTAACTTATATATTTTTCCGCCTTCCGCCTTTGATTTGGTGTTTTATGTAGTGGCTTTTGTAGCCTGGCTTCACCAACAACAGCACTAAAAATTTAATGCGCATGCCCGCTTAAATGAATATGTGCAGAAACTGATTAATTATTGATTTTATTATAAACGTGATATGAAACACAAACTCTTTTTAATTATTGTTCTTTTATTTTCTTTCTATAACTGTTTCACTCAAGTTAATGATACAGTTAGCACAGCACGGTTAAATAATTACCTCGATAGAGTTCTTATTGTATTTTATAAATGCAGTTTGCAGGACGATGAAATTACCAAAGCAATTAAAACAAAAAGTGCGAATGATATTGAAGCAGCAAGAATAACATTGCTTCAATATGCAAATGAAGGAATGCAAAAGATAAATGCAATAGAAGATTTTGATGGAGATCCGTCATTAAAATTCAGTTGCCGCGAAACGCTGAATTTTTATAAACAACTTGCAGAATGGGATATCCCCCAGCTTAGAGATTTTTTTATACTGGAAGAAAACTTTCTTAAGATAAAAAAAGAATTTGAAAAGAAGCCTGCCAAAAAATATTCACAATCAGAAATATATGCATATAATAGCGAGGTTAAAAAATACAATGCAGCGGTAACCCTTTATACACAGCTTAGTAATTTTATCAACGGTAGCCGAAAGCTAACCTTGTATAATTGGAATGCATCTGAAAAAATATTTGCAGATGCACATAGACCTCATTTATAAAATTTTATGCAGTGCAGATGCATCGCAATTTTAATATATTAATTTATCCCTTCTTTCTTTTTAAACTGGGAAGCAGTGTTTAAAATGTATTCGTAAAACTCAAGCTCTGTAGCGATTATAAGAAATTCGTAAGAAGGCGTGTATAGCAATTTATATTTATCAAGTAAAACACCTGATAATCCTGTTACTCTTTTTATGAGTGTATTATTGAACTTGTAATTAACATATTTATCCTGCTCTTCTTCTATTAATCTTTTTTGAAAAACAAGATTCATTTTATTTCTTCTGAAACGGAAAATGTTTATGAGTTCGTCAATATCCAAGCCTGGCGGAGAACCCGGAGTATAGGTAGAATGCAAACCGGGCTTTTGGTAATCAAATATTTTAGAATAGCTAAGCCGGTTTTCAGAAGAGTCTTGCCTGTAATTTTTAGTGAAGATCTTTACTTCTTTTAAAAGTTTATATTTTTCAAAAACACGTACCTGTAATGAAATATCAAAGTCGTTGTAATTGCTGATTGACTTAACAGGAAATTTTTGCGTTGGCTTATTGGCATAGTAAAATGAAATAGAATCTTTTTCATCAGTGTTGATATGATATGCTCCCAACGAATCAGTAATGGTACTGCCACCACCGGTGCTTTTTATAATTACACCCGGCACTACATATAATTTTGTTGAATCGTAAACGGTACCTGAAATAATAATCTGGCCGGTTACAAAATTCACCAACAACAGAAAAGATGAAAAGAAGACAGCCGTTTTAAGCCTTAGTAAAAATTTGATCACCATCAATATTACAGCAAAGTGCCTTACTGATTTCTTATACTGATATTATTTAACGCTGATTTTGCTTTTGAATATTTTGTATGGATGTGATGATTAATAATTTCATAATCCGCTTGAAATAACACTATCTTCCGTACAGTATATATTTTCTAATCTTTAAAACTTATAATTATGTTTATTGTACGAGACATTTTTCATCTGAAATTCGGGCATTATAAAGATGCAAAAGCTTTAATTGATGAAGCTTTCAACAAAAAAATGTTTCCCGAAGCAAAGAGCATGAGAATGCTTACTGATTTTACAGGAGACTCCTATCGCCTTATTTTGGAAGAAGGATTTGACACGCTTGCAGCTTATGAAAAAAACCTTAGCGAAGGGATGGGTCAGGGTGATTGGCAGCAATGGTATGAAAGATTTAAGTCGCATGTAAATTATTCTCACCGGGAAATTTTGAAGCAGGTAATGTAAAAACACTTTCAATTATTATCGGATAATGTTTATGCTCTAAGGCATGAATTTTTTCGGCTAAGGTTTGAGGTGTATCATCTTCATCAACCCTGCATTTTGCCTGGAAGATAATTTTTCCATGGTCATAAATTTCATCCACATAGTGAATGGTAATTCCGCTTTCTTTTTCACCTGCTTTTAATACTGCTTCGTGAACAAAACTTCCATACATATTTTTTCCTCCGAATTTTGGAAGTAGTGCAGGATGAATATTAATTATTTTATTTTGGTACGATTGAATTAATACAGCCGGAACTTTCCACATAAATCCTGCGAGCACTATAAGATCAATTTTATATTTTTTTAATTCACCCAGATATCCATCTTCATAAAACTTTTTTCTTTCAATTATTAATGAAGAAATATTTTCTTTTTCAGCGATTTTTAAAACACCTGCTTTGGGATTGTTGCAAACGATCAATACAACTTTTGCCCCTCTCTCTCCTGAGCCTGTCGTAGGATGGAGAGGGGCTGGGGGTGAGGTGAAATGATCAATGATTTTCTGTGCATTACTTCCGGCACCGGAAGCAAAAATGGCAATATTTTTATTTTCGGTTTGTTCTTTCATTTGTTGTTATGCTCGTAAGTTTATTTTTTTTCATAATTTAGAATAATAAAGATGCATTAAATATGGGTAAAAAATATTTTAAGATTGTATATTAATAATTATAATAAATACTCTTACAAGATAGTGACAAAGAATAACAGCAATCTTATCAAAATCGCTGAAACGCACGCCAGACAAGGAAAAAAATTTTTTTAAAATGTCAACAGTTTGTCAGCATCCTTACTTATTTTTGTACGCAGCAAAGGAATTTTATCTTGACTAACAGTTACCGCATGAACCATTACAGAAGATTTATTTGTAAAGCAACCGTAGGAATTTTCTTTATTTTTCTTTTTAGCTCTCACAATTATTTGTTTGCACAGGATGGGCAGGCTACATTTAAAACCTATTGTGCCAGTTGTCATAAGCCTGATGTTGATTTCACGGGTCCTGCATTAAAAGGAGCAAGGCAAAGGCAGGCTGCAGCAGGATTACCCCAAGATTGGGTTTACAAATGGGTACATAACACCACGTCCATGGTGAATACTGACCCTTATGCGATGCAGTTGTTTGCTAAGTTTAATACACCAATGACCGCTTTCCCTGATCTTAAAAAGGAAGAGATAGATGCAGTGCTTGACTGGGCAGATAAATATGAAAAGCCAGCTGCTGTTATACATCCTCCCGGAGAGAAAACAGGCGAAGACAATTCACTTTTGTATGGTGTGCTAACATTGATCCTCGCAGTAATAGCACTTATCTTGTTACAGGTAAACAGCAATCTTAAAAAACTTAGTGATGAAAAACAGGGAATAAGAACTCCCAATCCTGTTCCTTTTTATCGCAATAAAGCATATCTTTTATTAGGCATTATTGTTCTTTTTTTAATAGGCGGTTATTATACTATTGAGGCAGCAATTGGCTTGGGAAGAAATAAAGGTTATCAGCCTGTACAGCCAATATTTTATTCTCATAAAGTACATGCAGGCACAAACCAGATAAGTTGTTTGTATTGTCACGGTGGTGCTCAGGATAGCAAACATGCCAATATTCCTTCGGTAAATGTTTGTATGAACTGCCATATGGCTATTAAAGAATATAGCGGAGACCCGATTACAAGAGATGATGGTTCATCAGTTAATGGTACAGCTGAAATACAAAAGCTTTATGAATATTCAGGCTGGAATCCATCCAAAAAATCATATGACAGACCTGGTAAACAAATTGAGTGGATTAGAATTCACAACTTGCCGGATTATGTTTATTTTAATCATTCGCAACACGTAAAAGTAGGCCAGCAGCAATGCCAAACCTGCCATGGTAATATCCAGGAAATGCCTGAAGTAGCGCAGTTTGCTGATCTTAGCATGGGTTGGTGTATTAATTGCCACAGGGAAACAAAGGTTCAGTTTAATGATGATAAAGGGCATGGAAATAAATTTTATAGCATCTATGAAAAATTTCATGATGATATAAAAAATAAAAAATATGATAGCGTAACAGTAGAGCAGATCGGTGGAACTGAGTGTCAGAAATGCCACTATTAACCCCCTAACCCCCTGAAGGGAGAATGGGAAAATTATTGAATCGGCATTATTATAAATTAAAACAAAATCTCCGCCGGAGGCGGATTGCAGGTATGGATCAAAAAAAGTACTGGCAAAGTTTTGGAGAGCTGAATAGATCAGATGAATTTAAAAAGTCATTGGAGAATGAGTTTAGTGAAGAGCTGCTTCCATTGGAAGATGTTAATGAGAATTTACTTGATGCTAAAACTCCCCGCAGGGATTTCTTAAAATATATAGGATTTAGTACAGCAGCGGCTGCACTTGCAGCAAGCTGTGAAGTACCGGTTCGTAAATCAGTTCCTTTCTTAAATAAAAGGGATGATATTATCCCGGGCATTTCTAATTATTATGCATCTACTTATGTAAGTGATGGCGATGTAGTTCCTGTAGTAGTTAAACAAAGAGAAGGTCGCCCGATAAAAATTGAAGGTAACACACTTTCACCTTTGACAAATGGTGGTACATCTGCGCAGGTGCAGGCTTCAGTTTTAGACCTGTATGATACTTCACGTCTTCGTTACCCAATGGCGAAAGGTAAGGAAGCAACATTTGAGGTTATAGATAAAATGATAGCAGATGACTTAACGGCAATTGCAGATAAGCCCGTGGTGCTGCTCACATCCTCGCTAACATCTCCTACAACAAAACAAATAATCACAGAATTTTTAGCAAAATATCCGGGTAGTAAGCATATACAATATGATGCTGTTTCTTACAGTGGAATGATACAGGCTAACGAGGCTTCTTACGGAAAAAAAGCAATTCCCTCTTACCATTTTGAAAATGCAAAGATTATTGTAAGTCTCGGGGCAGATTTTTTAGGAACATGGTTAAGCCCTGTTGTTTTCTCAAAACAATATTCTCAAAACAGAAAAATTAATGCAGAGAAGCCAGAGATGAGCAGACACTTTCAGTTTGAAAGTTATATGAGCTTAACCGGAGCTAATGCAGATGAAAGATATATTCACAAACCATCTGAAACAGGTGCAGTAGCATTGGCATTATTGGCTGCTCTTGGCGGAAGCGTTATTTCAAATTTGCAAGGCAACGCCGCAGAAGGTGTAAAAAACGCTGCAAAGGAATTACTGGCAAATAAAGGCGCAGCATTGGTTGTATGTGGAAGTAACGACCCAAATGTTCAGATAATTGTAAATGCAATTAACGAAGCAATTGGAGCAGGTGGTAAAACTATTGATTGGTCTTCTACTGCAAACTATCGTCAGGGTGTAGATTCGGATATGGCTACTCTTGTAAATGATCTTAATGCAGGTAACGTTGGTGCATTATTTATTTACGGGCCTAATCCTGCATACAATTATTTTGCAGCGGATAAATTTAAAGCCGGTTTAAAAAAATGCCCTGTAACAATTTCATTCAACGAAAAGATGGATGAAACCACAGAGCTATGTAAATATATTCTACCATCTCATCACTGGCTTGAAAGCTGGGGTGATGCAGAACCTCAAACGGGATTTGTAAGTTTAATACAACCGCTTATTCATCCTCTTTTTAAAACAAGACAGTTTGAAGATTCATTATTAAAATGGACAGGGAATCCTTTCGATTATCATACTTATTTTAAAAATTACTGGACGACAAAGCTTGGCAGTGAGGATAATTTTAATACAGCATTGCAGGATGGTGTAATTCATCCGGCTTCTGCAAATACATCTCAAACACATAATTCAGACTCAACAGGAAATACTTCCGATACTACAAAAGCACTTAAAAATTTAATCAGCATTATTGCTATGTCCGGCGCACCTTTCAGCGGAAACGTTGCTGATGCAGCTGCAAAAATTGCTGCAATAAAAGGTGGAGGAACTGAAATAGTACTGTATCAAAAAATTTCTTTAGGTACAGGTAATCACGCAAACAATCCATGGCTGCAGGAGCTTCCTGATCCTATCACAAAAGCAACGTGGGATAATTATGCGATGATATCTCCTTCAATGGGAAAATTATTATTCAACATTGATATATTTAATAGAAACGATACTGATAAATATGAAGTGCACCCGGAGAAGCCTGTTGTAAAAATTACCGCCAATGGTAAAAGCGTTGAGCTTCCTGTTCTTATAATTCCTGGCATACATCCTAATGTAATTGCAATAGCTGTGGGCTACGGAAGGCAAAGTAATGATAAAGATAAAACCGCAGATTATATTGGTAAAGCAGCAAATGGAGCCGGCGTAAATGTGTATCCGCTTGCTTCTTATAACGGGGTAACTGTTGATTATTATTCAGTCAATGCAACAATTAAAGAAACAGGAGACACTTATGCAATTGCACAATCGCAGGTGCATAATGTAACAGAAGGCCGACCTGTTATAAGGGAAACTACGCTGTCTAAATTTATTGCAGATCCTAAAGAATTAAATAAAGAAGAGGAAGAAGAATTAAAAGCTTATGGAAATGATTATGTAAAGGATGGAACAATGTATCCTTACTATGATAAGCCGGGTATTAAGTGGGGAATGAGCATTGACCTGAATACCTGCACGGGTTGCAGCGCCTGCGTTGTAGCATGCCATGCAGAAAATAATATTTCTGTTGTTGGCAAGCATGAAGTAGCAAGATATCACGATATGCATTGGCTGCGTATTGACCGCTACTTTGCAGGTGATGCAGAAAATCCTGAAGTTATTTTTCAGCTGATGCTTTGCCAGCATTGCGATAATGCGCCTTGCGAAAATGTTTGTCCTGTATCTGCAACAAACCATAGCAGCGAAGGATTAAATCAAATGGTTTATAATCGTTGTATAGGTACAAGATATTGCGCCAACAACTGTCCTTATAAAGTTCGTCGCTTTAACTGGCAGGATTATACAGGCGCTGATAGTTTCCCTGATAACCAGAGAGGAATTATTTCGGATGCTACCACAATGATGAATGATGATCTTTCAAGAATGGTTTTAAATCCTGATGTAACAGTTCGGTCAAGAGGGGTGATGGAAAAATGCAGCTTCTGCGTACAGCGTTTACAGGAAGGAAAATTAAATGCAAAAAAAGAGAACCGTACTGTAAAAGATGGTGAGATACAAACTGCATGCATGCAGGCTTGTCCAACCAATGCAATTGTATTTAGTAATGTAAACGATAAAGAAAGCCGTGTTTCCAAAATTAGAAATGTAGAGCAAAAGGAAAGAAAGTTTTATGTGCTGGAGCAGTTGCATACGCTTAGCAATGTAAATTATCTTGCCAAAATAAGGAATACGGATAGGGAAGTTGGTATTCAAAATGTAGGAACAAAGGCTCCGACATAATCGAAATAATATTAATAAAAGTTATTAAAAAATAATTTGTTCAGGGACACAAAATATAATAGCTCGATCCGCCAAAGGCGGAGATAGCTCAAAGTTTAATAAGATATGTCATTATTAAAATATGAATCACAACTGAGGGAACCTTTAGTAGATGGCGATAAAGATTATCACCAGGTTACTGAAGATATTTGTCGCCCTATTGAAGCAAAGCCCGGAAGGCTTTGGTACATTGGCTTTTCAATAGCAGTTTGTCTTTTATTATTTGGAATTTATTCGGTTTACCGTGAGGTTACGTATGGTACAGGAGAATGGAATCTGAATAAAACTGTTGGATGGGGTTGGGATATTACCAACTTTGTATGGTGGATCGGTATTGGTCACGCCGGTACACTCATCTCTGCTATCTTATTATTATTTAGGCAAGGCTGGAGAACCGGTGTAAACAGAGCTGCAGAAGCAATGACAATCTTTGCTGTGATCTGCGCAGGTCAATTCCCGATATTCCACATGGGTCGTGTATGGATGTTTTTCTTTGTACTTCCTTATCCAAATAGCCGTGGTCCCGTATGGCCAAATTTTTCCTCGCCGCTAATGTGGGACGTATTTGCGGTAGGAACTTATTTTACTGTATCACTATTATTTTGGTACACAGGTTTATTACCAGACCTGGCAACTTTGCGTGACAGAGCACGAACCAAGTTTAGAAAAATGTTTTACGGTGTTACTTCTTTTGGATGGAGCGGAAGCACCAAACATTGGCAACGGCATGAAAGTCTTGTATTGGTATTGGCAGGGATAAGTACACCGTTGGTATTATCAGTTCACACAATTGTATCTTTTGACTTCGCTACATCAGTAGTTCCCGGATGGCATACAACAATCTTTCCTCCATACTTTGTTGCCGGTGCAATCTTCTCAGGGTTTGCAATGGTGCAGAGTCTCTTAATAATTACCCGCAAAGTTTTAAATCTTGAAGATTATATAACTGTTGGCCACATCGAAGCGATGAATAAAGTAATTATATTAACAGGTTCTATTGTGGCCTGTGCTTATCTTACTGAATTATTTGTTGCATGGTATGGACAAAATCAATACGAATGGTGGGCATTCAGGCAAAACAGGGCTAATCTGTTTAGTCCGTATGGATGGGCTTATTATGGTATGATGTTTTGTAATGTTGTATCTCCTCAATTATTCTGGTCAAGAAAATTAAGGAGAAATATTGCCTTTACTTTTTTCATGTCTGTGCTGATAAACGTAGGTATGTGGTTTGAAAGATTTGTGATCATTGTTACATCAATCTACAGGGATTATCTGCCATCGGCATGGAGCACTTATTATAGTCCTACCATTTGGGAGGTTGGGTTTTACCTGGGAACATTGGGATTGTTCTTTACCTGTTTCTTTTTATTTGCAAAATACTTCCCGGTAATTGCAGTGGCTGAGATCAAGGCAATATTAAAAACAAGTGGTGAAAATTATAAGAAGAAAATGACGGAAACTGAGAAGATGGATGCTGAAAAATTTTATATTGAGGAAGTGGAGAATGCAAGCGCACACTAAAGCCCCCTCTAAATCTCCCCCGGTGGGGGAGACTTGCGAAGGCTTTAAAAATTTATACTTTTAAAAAAATGGAAAGATTAAATAATTATAAACTTCAAAAATCCCCTCCACCGGAGGGGTTTGGGGAGGCTGCATTATGTCTATAAAGAAATTTGTAGTAGGTTGTTTTGATGATGAAAAGGTTTTGTTTCCTGCAATAAAAAATATTCGTCGTGCAGGCTACAAAATACATGATGTATATACGCCATTTCCTGTGCATGGGTTAGATCATGCGATGGGCATCAGAGAAACCAGCTTACACACAGCAGGATTTATTTTTGGTATTATAGGAACCGCAACAGCATTGGGTTGTATGGGGTGGATATTTACAAGTGACTGGCCGCTTAACATTGGTGGCAAGCCTCATTTTCCTTTGCCTGCATTTATACCCATCACTTTTGAAACAACAGTTTTATTTGCATCGGTAGGTATGGTTATGACGTTTTGTTATTTGTGCCAGATGATGCCCGGTGTTAAAAAACATCATTTTCATCCGCGTGCAACTGATGATCTATTTGTAATGGTAATTGAGTGTACAGAAAAAACAAATGAAACAGAGGTAATAAGTTTTTTACAAACTAACGGCGCAATAGAAATTAATGTTCAGGAGGCTGAAACAGGATGGTGGTTTGGCAGATACGATAAACAACAAAAATTATACAGGCACGAAGAAGTTGGATATTAAACCCAGCCCATAAAGGCAGATAAGAAAGAAGTATTATGAGAATGGAGTATAAAATATTTTATTTTAAAAGCCCCTTCAGGAGTTGGGTTATTTTAATGTTTTTAGCAACAACAATTTTTACCAGTTGCGGAAGTAAGCGTGAACCGGGCAGAGTGTATATGCCGGATATGGCTTACAGCAGGGCTTATGAAGCATATGCACCAAACAATCTTAAGAAGGAAGGAATTAATTATCTTAATTATCCTGTAACAGGAACTATTAGAAGAGGTGATCTTTTTGCTTATACATTGCCCAATGATTCGAACGGATATAAAATGGCTGCAGAAGTAAAAAATCCGTTGCCTCCTTTGGATTCAAATCAATTGTTAGAGGCGCAAAGATTATTTAATATTAATTGTGCTATTTGTCATGGGCCTAATATGGATGCACAAGGACCACTGGCAACATCAGGAAAAATAGGCGGGATCGCTAACTTAAAATTAGATCTGTATATAAAAAAACCGGAGGGACAAATGTTTCATGTAGTAACTTATGGAAAAAATAATATGGGCAGTTATGCATCGCAGTTAGATAGAAAGCAAAGATGGATGGTAGTGTATTATATTAAATCAGAACAGGCAAAAGCATCAGCAAACAAAAGCACAACACCTGCAGCAACGGATAGCAGCACAGCAAAAAAATAAGATTAATTTTAAAAATAATTTGATGAACAATCATTTTGTAATACCGGGGGGATATAAAAAGTGGTCGGTCGGCCTTATGATTGTAGGCGCACTCTCATTGCTTATTGGAATATTTGTTTTACATCCCGGCGCAGGTTCACATGGAGATAATGCAGGCAGCACAAGATTTTGGGCTGTGTTATTACAAAACAGTATTTATTGGCTGCTGCTGGTAAATGTAAGTATGTTCTTTATTTGTATTCATACATTGGCAATGGGCGCCTGGCAGGTAGCTTTTAAAAGAGTTACTGAAGCCATTTCTTCTCTTGTTCCCATTATGGGATTGCTTACGCTTGTTATTATATTGAGCATCGTGTTTGGTCATCGTTATGATATTTATCCATGGCTTGATAAAAACGCAGTGGCAGCGGATAAAGCTTTGAGTGGTAAATCAGGATTTTTAAATCCAACTTTTTATACCATTGCTTCTGTATTAGTGGTAGGCTTGTGGGCATTTATTGGCAAAAAGATGAGGCAACTAAGCATTGAATCCGATGAAGGAGGCCCTATGGATTATGAAACAGCTAAAAGATGGACATGGAAAAATATTATATGGGGATCATTTTTTATTGTGGTATTTGGATTAACCGTTGGCTCTACCATGCCCTGGCTGTGGCTTATGAGCATTGATCCGCATTGGTTCAGCACAATGTATAGCTGGTACACCTTTGCAAGTACATTTGTTTCAGGAGTTGCTTTAATAACATTGTTTCTTATTTATTTAAAAAATCAGGGCAAGCTGGAATATGTAACAGACGAGCATCTTCACGATTTGGGTAAATATATGTTTGCCTTTTCTATTTTCTGGACATACCTGTGGTTCTCTCAATACATGCTGATATGGTACAGCAACCAGCCGGAAGAAACGATCTATTTTATTCAAAGAGTAGGAACTGCAGAGCATGCCGGTCCATACAAAGGAATATTTTTCTTTAACCTGATCATAAATTTTGTTTGCCCGATTTTATTATTGATGAAAAAAGCTCCCAAAAGAAATTATACCATGATGACCTTTATGGCAGTATTAATAATTTTTGGACATTGGATAGATTTTTACCAGATGGTAATGCCGGGAACAGTTAAAGGTGATCCTCATATGAGCTGGTATGAGTTTGGTATCCCTCTTGGTTTTGTAGGATTGATAATGTGGGGAGTTGGCAGATATATATCAAAATATCCTTTAACGGTAAAGAACCATCCGTTCTTAAAAGAAAGTATTATACACCACACATAATAATGTACGAGGTAAGATGTGTGATGTACGATGTTGAAAGGATTTAAAAGAATATAAATAAAAGCCCCTTTAGGGGATAGGGGCAAAATAATTAGTATGAATAACTATTTTTTGATAGCGATTGGTGTAATGATATTTCTTCTCATTTTTCAAATTGCGAAAGCAAGTGAATATGTGAGTATATTAAAAGGCGAAGAAAAATCACGTAAGCAAACTAACAGGATAAATGGATTTTTTTTGGTTGCCTTTTTAATTTTAGGGTTGATCGGTGTATGGTGGTGTAATCATCTGTATTATGGTAAAACTTTATTTCCGCAAGGCTCTGCATCACTTGAAGGAGAGAGTATTGATACAATGATGTGGATCACCATAGCAGTTTGCGGGGTAGTATTTTTGATAACACAGATATTGTTATTTTGGTTTTCTTTTAAATACCAGGAAAGTGACAAAAGAAAAGCATATTATTTTACACATAACGACAAGCTGGAATTATTGTGGACCGGCGTACCTGCTATTGTGTTAACCGTGCTGGTAGTTTTTGGCTTAAAATATTGGTTTAAATTCACAGGAGATGCTCCTAAAGATTCACAACTAATAGAGGTCACCGGGCATCAGTTTGATTGGGAATTCAGGTATCCGGGCAAAGACGGAGTGTTTGGCAGAAAAAATTATAAATTAACAGATGCTGCTAATCGAAACCCATTGGGAGTAGACTGGAATGATGAAGCAAGCCATGATGATATTCATGTGACTCACATAATGCACGCTGTAGTTGGCAAGCCAATTAAATTGATAATAAATTCCCAGGATGTAATTCATGATGTTGGTCTTCCGCATTTTAGAATGAAAATGGATGCTGTTCCGGGTATACCAACCACTTTATGGTTTACACCAAAATGGACAACAGAAGAAATGAAGGTAAGAACCGGAAATCCAAATTTTGTTTATGAAATTTCGTGCGATCAAATTTGTGGCAAAGGTCATTTTGGTATGAAGGGAATAATTATTATAGAAACACAACAGGAGTTTGATAAATGGATTGCAGGGGAAAAGTCTGAATATTATAAAGCATTTCTGGATATAGATCCCAATCCGGCACCAAAAACCGATTCTACTGTTACTGACGCAAAACCGGTAGCACAGGTAACGCATTAAATAATTTTAATCTTTTGGAAAGTTTCAAACTTTCCAAAAGATTAAGGTTTATAAAATATTAATACTATGAGCAACGAAGCGATTTTGCACCAACACGAAACAGGAACACATGATGTGGGACATGCTCATGAGCATCACCATCATGAAACATTTATTACTAAATATGTTTTTAGCCAGGATCATAAAATGATCGCTAAACAATTTTTAATAACAGGAATTGTATGGGCAATCATTGGCGGATTATTTTCTGTTTTATTCCGGTTACAATTGGGCTACCCTGAATCAACATTTCCATGGCTGGAAGATTTTTTAGGTCATTGGGCAAAAGGTGGCAAGCTTGATCCTCAATTTTATTATGCATTGGTAACTATGCACGGAACAGTACTCGTGTTCTTTGTATTAACAGCAGGATTGAGCGGAACATTCTCAAACTTTTTAATTCCATTACAGGTTGGAGCAAGAGATATGGCATCACCATTTTTAAACATGTTGAGCTATTGGTTTTTCTTTGCTGCATCTGTTGTAATGTTTGCTTCATTGTTTGTACAAACAGGCCCTGCAAGTGGCGGATGGACAATTTATCCTCCGTTAAGTGCATTGGGCGAGGCTTCTGAAGGATCAAAGATCGGTATGGATCTTTGGCTTATCAGCATGTCATTGTTTATTATTAATGCCTTGCTTGGTGGTCTTAATTATATTACTACTATACTTAACCTGCGTACAAAAGGTATGAGTATGACAAGAATGCCTTTAACGATGTGGGCATTTTTCTTTACAGCAGTATTAGGCGTATTATCATTTCCCGTTTTATTATCCGGTTGTATTCTATTGTTGTTTGATAGAAACCTTGGAACCAGTTTTTACTTAAGTGACATAGTTATTAATGGTAAAATTTTACCCAATGAAGGTGGAAGCCCGATATTATTTCAGCATCTGTTTTGGTTCCTTGGTCACCCTGAAGTGTATATAATTGTTTTGCCTGCCATGGGAATTACCTCGGAAGTGATGTCCATCAATTCACGAAAACCAATCTTTGGTTACATGGCTATGGTCGGTTCCTTGTTTGCAATAGCCTCACTATCCTTTATGGTGTGGGCACATCACATGTTTGTAACGGGATTAAACCCATTCCTGGGATCCTTCTTTGTTTTGCTAACATTATTAATTGCAGTGCCATCAGCAATAAAAGTATTTAACTGGCTCACCACTTTATGGCGGGGAAATATCAGGTTTACGCCGGGGATGCTTTTTGCGATAGGTTTTGTAAGTATGTTTATTTCAGGAGGATTAACAGGAATATTTATAGGAAATTCTGCTTTGGATATTCACCTGCATGATACATATTTTATTATTGCGCATTTTCATATTGTAATGGGGGTTGCGGGCTTTTTTGGAATGTTTGCAGGATTGTATCATTGGTTTCCCAAAATGTATGGCAGGTATATGAACAATACTTTAGCATACATCCATTTTTGGGTAACTATGATAGGAGCCTATCTTATTTTTTGGCCAATGCACTATGAAGGATTGGCAGGAATGCCACGCCGATATTATGATTTCAGCAATTGGGAATCTTTTAAAATGTTTGCAGGCTTAAATCAATTCATAAGTTTCGTTTCTATAATAGTTTTTGCAGCGCAGCTTTTATTTGTGTTCAATTTCTTTTATTCAATTTTTAAAGGAAGAAAAGTTACAACCCTTAATCCATGGGGTGCATGTTCTTTGGAATGGTCAACTCCTATTCGTCCGGGGCATGGTAACTGGCCCGGAGAAATACCGGAAGTACATCGCTGGGCATATGATTATGGAAAAGATGGAAGAGATTTCATCCCGCAAACTGAGCCTGTTGGTGAGCATGAAAGTAAACATTGACCCCTCACCCTAGCCCTCCCCACAAGTGGAGAGGGAAAAGTGGAAAGGAGAAAATTGTCTGACGGTCTCCGTCTGACGATTGATTTAGATATAATAACTTGCCCTGAGATCAATCAGGGCATTTTTAAATACGATTAGTTTGATAGTAATAAATAAGCAGGCATTGGGGATCACTAACTCAGCATCATTTGTGTTAGCAAGCAAAGTGAAAGATTATTTTCAGCTGATCAAGTTCACTTTAAGCTTTATGGTGGTGTTTAGTTGTGTTGTTTGTTATCTGCTTGCGCCAAATATAAAGTTTGATCTTGTGTCAGTTCTTTTATTATTTACGGCAGGAATGCTGATTGCCGGATCTGCCAATGCAATTAACCAGGTAGTTGAAAAGGATACCGATGCATTAATGAAAAGAACCGCAAGCCGTCCTGTTGCTTCGGGAAGAATGACAGCCAATGAAGCGTTTGTATTTGCAATCATAACAGGAATTATCGGCGTAATGATAATGTGGTATTGGTTCAATTTTGCCAGTGCAATGATCGGGTTGTTTAGTTTTTTTTTGTATGCATTTATTTATACGCCATTAAAAAAAATAAACTCTGTCTCAGTATTGGTTGGTGCTTTTCCAGGTGCGCTTCCTTGTTTAATCGGATGGGTTGCAGGCACAAACGAATTTAGTATGGGAGGCTGGGTTTTATTTGGAATACAATTTCTTTGGCAGTTCCCGCATTTTTGGGCAATTGCATGGGTGGCACATAAAGATTATTCAAAAGCAGGCTTTAAATTATTGCCAAGTGAAAAAGGACCAACAAAATTTACTGCGGCGCAAACAGTGATATACTCAATGTTGATGATACCGGTGGGTATGCTGCCATATTACTTTAAAATAAGTGGTGTTACATCAATGTGGATCGTGTTGGTATGTAATTTAGGGATGGTGTTGGTAAGTGTGATGTTATTTATAAAGATGGATGTTGCTGCCGCAAAAAAAGTAATGTTCAGCTCTTATTTTTATTTAATGATAGTGTTGTTATCATTGTTGTTTGATAAGGTGCATCAGATATAAGTTGTCAGGCTGAGTTTGTCGAAGCCTTGCCGAATAAAGGTAATAATGTATCCCAATGCTTCGGGACGACGCCAATGAAGCTGAATAAAGATTTAAGGATGACTACATAAAAATATTTATGGAATTAGTGATGACAGAGCAAAGAAAAAAAATGCATCCTCACAAGTTTATCTTGTGGATAGCAATTAGCAGCATTACACTGATGTTTGCAGGGCTAACCAGTGCATATATAATAAAGCGTAACCAACCGAACTGGCTTGAGTTTAAACTCCCTGTAATATTTTGGTATTCAACAGCAACTATTGCAATAAGCAGTGTTACTATCTGGCTTGCTGTCCGTGCTTTTCGTCAAGGTGAAATGTCAAAATACCGGAAGATGTTAGTTACAACATTCGTGCTTGGAATTGTATTTGTCAGCTTACAGGTAACTGGATTTATACAGTTGTGGAAGCAGGGAATTACATTGACAAGAAATGTATCAATCTCTTTTTTATACCCTATAGTAGGATTACATGCAGTACACGTTATTGGGGGTGTAATTGCTTTACTGATAATGTTTTTAAAAGCTTTTAGCAGGAGGCAAAAAACGTATTCAGCAGTGCCAGTGGAGATGATGAGCACTTACTGGCACTTTGTGGATTTTATTTGGATTTATTTATTTATTTTTTTATTGATGATACGATAAACAACATTTAAACTTTTATTTTTGTAATAACTTTTTAAAGTTACTTTAATGACGACAGCAACAGCACAACCAACAACTAAATTATGGAGCGGCGGTAAAAGCCCTTTTAATGTTAGCTACGGAAAACTAATGATGTGGTATTTTTTAATGAGTGATGCTTTTACTTTCGGCGCTTTTTTAATATCGTATGGCACAATTAGGTTTAGCCAAAATGTTTGGGCAAATTCCAACCAGGTATTTAATGCATTTCCTTTTACAGGGCATGCAAATCTGCCGTTGGCATTTGTAAGTCTGATGACTTTTATTTTAATTCTTAGTTCCGTTACAATGGTGTTGGCAGTGCATAATGGACACAATATGAATAGAAAGGGTGTGGAGAAATGGTTGATTTTTACTATCCTTGGGGGACTTGCTTTTTTGGGTTGCCAGGCATGGGAATGGACGCATTTAATTACAGGTGATCACGAAGTATTAGTTAATGGAACATTGCAACATTGGGGCACTACTGTTACACATAATCCATGGGGTCGCGAAATTTTATTTAATGGAAAGGAAGTGGCAACACCCGGTCCTATTGCATTTGGCGGATACTTTTTTGGTATCACAGGCTTTCATGGCTTCCATGTGTTTTCCGGCGTAATAATAAATTCTGTAATGTTAGTTAAAACAAGGCTCAGACATTTTGAGCAGAGAGGTCATTATGAAATGATTGAAAAAGCAGGTTTATACTGGCACTTTGTAGATCTTGTTTGGGTGTTTGTATTTTTATGTTTTTATCTTGTTTAATAATAAATAATAGCGATGTCACAAGTTATAACAGCAGAAGTTTTTCATCACAATGATAATGCGCAGGTAAAAAGAATATGGAAAACTTTCTGGATATTATTGGTGCTTACAATTCTTGAATTAGGAATCGGGCTAACGATATATACCATTCATAAAGGCGATAATCCTAATCATACTTTGGTGCTTATGTTTAAAGGGCTTATTTGTATTTTCACCCTGGCTAAAGCATTTTATATCGTTTCTGTTTTTATGCATTTGGGCGATGAGATAAGGAATATGATAATGACGATAATTGTTCCATTGCTTTTATTTGTTTGGTTTATTGTTGCTTTTTTATGGGATGGTAACTCATGGAAAAATTTAAGAAATACTGATGCAGGGAGCAGGACCTATATAGAAAAAGTTCAGCCAAAACTTCCCGCTAAAGAAAAGGGTCATAAAGATTGACAATAATTTGAACTGCATCTTCAAATATATTAGCCATTACATTTGTGATGGCTTTTTTGTTTAATAATATAAATAACAATGAGTAAAAAAGCAATTCTTGCTTTACTGTTAGCTGTGTTTGTGCCGGCAGTAAGTTACCTGCTGGTAAAGTTTTACAGTGAGCGGGCTGTACAAATGCCTCCCAGATATTTTTATGATAGCGTGGCTGTAAATGAAAAAAATGGTAAAACAACTTATGATACAATCTGGCATCATGTAAAAAATATTTCTTTTACCAATCAGCTCGGGCAACAGGTTTCTTTATATGATATTAAAGGAAAAATAATTGTAGTAGATTTCTTTTTTACACGCTGTCCAACTTTCTGCCCAGGTATGGCAAGATCAATGAAAAAGCTTCAGGATTCTTTTAAGAAAAATGATACATCCATTGTGCAATTTATTTCTGTAAGCATTGATCCCTTGCATGATTCAGTTCCGCAATTAAGAAAATTTGCTGATAGGTTTAATGCAAGTCCGGATAACTGGTGGTTTGTAACAGGTGATAAAAAAGAAATTTATGACTTTGCTTTGCAGGAGGTAAAAGCAAGCGTTGCTGATACCGAAATAGATACCGGCTTTATTCACACCCAACTTTTTTTCTTGTTGGATAGAGAGAAAATTGTAAGAGGATGGTATAATGGATTTGATTCTGCAGCGCAACAAAAATTGGTAAGAGATATACCATTGCTGATGCTGGAGAAAGACAGAAAAAAAACCTTCGGAGAATTTTTAAAGGAATTGTTTGGAAGAAGCTGATACATGGATACAATGAAAGAACAAGATGCAATGATTAAAAACGATACAGCGATACAAAGTACCATTGACACAGGGTTTCAGCCATTACTGATTAAAAATGACAGAAGAGCTAAAATATTTATATGGAGTGTTTCAATAATTGTTTTTTTAGCGATTGCCATTCTTTCAAAGGTTAAATTAAATGTTGACCTTGGATTTAACTCACACTTATTTGCAAAGGCAAATGCATTTATAAATTTTTCGGTTACTATTTTATTACTGGCAGGATTATGGGCTATTAAAAGAAAAAAATACTTGCTCCATAAAAGAATAATGGTTGCTGCTATTATTCTTTCCATATTATTTCTTGTCTCTTATATCTGTCATCATTTGTTTGCAGGCGAAACAAAATTTGGTGATATTGATCATAACGGTATCGTAAGTCTGGATGAAAAAACAATGGCAGGCTCTTTACGTATTGTATATTATTTTATTTTAGGAACACACATTCCATTGGCAGGAATTATTTTACCATTTATTTTATTTACGGCCTACCGTTCTCTTACAGGAGAATATGAAAGGCATAAAAAGTTAGCAAGAATTACATGGCCTGTATGGTTGTATGTGGCTATTACAGGAGTTGCAGTTTATTTGATGATCAGCCCTTACTACCGCTGATTACTGATGATGCTAATGATGCCAATGATATTCACCGTTTATTGATTTGATAAATTGATTCAATGTGACTTTTTCATTAGCCAATCATTATAATCCTTTTGAATCATAGGTCCAGTTCTTTCGCGGGATCCCAAAACAATTTTTCAAAATCAGTAATTGTATCTTCCTCAACTTTTATTTTTTCTTTTGTAAGAAGCTCTTCCATTAAAGTTGGAGTGGTAAAATGTGCTTTGCCACTAAGCATTCCGTTTCTGTTTACTACTCTGTGTGCAGGTACTTTTGGTTTTGCTGAATGCGCTGCATTCATTGCCCAGCCTACCATTCGTGCAGATAGTTTTGTGCCAAGGTAATTGGCAATTGCACCATACGATGTTACTCTACCCCTGGGGATCTGCCGCACCACTTCGTATACATTTTCAAAAAAACTGTATTCCCTGTTCAGGCTTCTTGGTTTCTCTGTTGATTTTTTAAGTGAAGTATGTTTTAACTTTTTCATCTTGTCTTAAAGATAACAGTTTGCTTCTTTTAGGCTCAGGTACATTTTTATAATTTGTATGGGCAATGCCGCATCCCCGCCCGGATGAACCGTTCGGACGGGCATTGCCGCAGCACGTTCCTCTTTGCAAAAGATATTTTTCTGTAAAAACGAATAACCCGGTTTTATCAGGATAATAATCTTCTCCTTCAATTAACGCTTTCATAAATCTAATTCCGCATTTAAAGTGGCATTTAATATTTCATCATTATTATTTATTATTTCCGGAAGTGTAAAGCATAAATAAAAAACTGTATTGCTTTTCGCAATGTCCAGACTTTCGTAATAAGTTTTAATTTTTAATTCCTCTTTAATGTTTTCATTTTTGTAAAGATCATTAATATCAGAAATGGCTTTTAAATCGTATAAGTCCATCACTGTTTTAGTGAAGTGATAAAGATCCGGTAAATCTGTTTTAAGATGAATAAGCCCATTGGATTTTAGAAATTGTTTATACAATCTCAAAAACTTTGGATGCGTTAATCTTTTTTTTGCTTTTGATTTGCGCAAATGCGGGTCAGGAAAGGTTATCCATATTTCTTCAACCTCATTTGCATTAAAGTATTGATTTATCTTATCAATTTGAGTTCTTAAAAAAGCAACATTTGATATTTTTTTATCAAGAGCGATTTTAGCTCCAACCCACATCCTGTTTCCTTTTATATCTACACCAATAAAATTTTTATTTGGATATAATTGCGCAAGCCCTATTGCATATTCTCCTTTGCCGCATGCTAATTCAAGAACAATTGGATGATCATTTTTAAAAAACTCATTCCATTTCCCTTGCATGTTTTCCGGGTATTCCAACACATTGGAAAATGATTTTATTTCTTTAAAACGTAAAAGTTTTTTTTGCGCCATGGGTAGCAAAAGTAAATGAGTGGTACTTATAAAATAAAATTCTGCTAAAATTTTTAAGTGTTATCATAGAGCCTAATGAAGTTGCTTAAGTTTGCAATGGATCCTTATACAGTATGAAAAATTTATTTTTTAATATTAATGGTTTGATAAGAATTACTATCACACTGCTTTTAATTATAGCCGGTAATATTTCTGTTGCTCAGCATATACAATACAGGGATAAAAAGAAACCTGTTAATACTAAAAATAGCAGTGCTCCTGAAAACAAACCTATTCCTGTTCCTGATAATGCGATCAAAATAATACCTGTTGATACAATTGCTAAACCTGTTGTTATTAAAGAAGATACCAGTAAAGCTTTTACAAAAAGCAGGGCAGCTTTTACCATGAATCCACGTCCAAAGAAAAACTATGTTGAAGATCAGAATATGTGTAATTTGTTATCGCAACCCGAACTGGCTCCGCAGCTGCCACTTGTTATAAATAATGTATCTCCTGAGATGGTTAAAAAATTAAAAAAAAGATATGAAGGTCGTTTATACAGTATCACCGGACTGAATATGATTGATGATAGATTAAAATATAAACTAAAAATTTGCGATAAGGA
>JADGPX010000020.1 GCA_017882215.1 Chitinophagaceae bacterium
ACAAAAACATTTTCCATTCGCAAAACATGTTCCAGACCCCGATAATCGGCAATGCCGGTATAATTTTCTTCGCCAATAATATTTACCATCGCTGCCGGAATAATATGTTTTGTATTGCCCAGGGGGTATTCGAGCATTATTCTCCACAACATATCAAATTGCGATGAATAATTTGCTTCTATGGTATGATGCCCGCTATTATGTATTCTTGGAGCGGTTTCATTTACCCAAATATTATTTTCTTTGTCAATGAACATTTCCACTGCGAAAATTCCCGGACTGTTTAAGTTCTTTACCACTTTAGTAGCAATGGCCTCCAGCTTCCACAAAATTTTTTCAGATAGATCAGCAGGGCTTAATTGATAATCAAGTAAATTGAGAAGAGGATGAAAAACCATTTCTATGGGCGGGTATAAAACTATTTCACTTCCGTTAGATGCCACAATTATCGAGATCTCTTTATCTATATTTATTTTTCGTTCAAGTACTGAGGGCTCATCAAAACCGGTAACGAAGTCTTCTTTATTTTTTATTGAGATAATCCCCCGTCCATCATAGCCTCCCATGGCAATTTTATGTACGGCAGGAAAAAAACCGGGATAGGCTGTAATATCATTCAGGTTTTTAGTAATTACAAAATCTGCAGTCGGGATTTCATTCTCTTTATAAAATTGTTTTTGTAAGATCTTATTCTTGATAATAGAAAGAGCAGATGGTTTTGGAAAAACTTTTACGCCTTCGTTCTCTAATTTTTGCAATGCATCTTCATTTACTGATTCTATTTCAATGGTTATTGCATCCAGTTCTTTCCCGAAATTATAAACGTCATCAAAGTTTTTTATATCTCCATTTATAAAATGATTGCACAAATGCGCAGCAGGGCATTCATTATCATTTTCCATTACAAAAGTTTCTACAGGATAGTTTGCGGCAGCCTGTAAAAGCATCCTACCCAATTGCCCGCCGCCTAAAATGCCTATCTTCTGCATTAAATTTTTTTGGTGCAAGATAAAGCTAAGCTGTATAAAGTAATTAGTCGTTATTTTCCAAATGAAAAATATCACAGATCTTTAGTAAACCTGTACAGGGCAGGCCAACACTATTTTTCGAGATCATTCAGTGCAAAGGGGCAAAGAGCTTTGGTAAAAAAAAATTTAAAACATTGTTTGAGGCAATTGAAAGAGAGCAGGCAGAGAGAGGTAATTTATAATATAATAAAGTGATGTTAAAGCAGCCATCAGGGTTTTATTTTTTAAATAAAAACAATATTTTTACGTTACTAAATCTAAACCTAAACCTTACAAACATGAAGAACCTGTATTTGAAGACTCTTCTTATTGTAATATTTGTATATTTTACAACAGGTATTTCTTTTTCACAAACCTCATTTAATGATTATAAGCGGGCATCATTTAAAACTGTTGATATATTCGGACGTAAGGAGGATACTTTAAGAAAGGAATTTGCAGGAAAAGGTTTGCAATGGCCTGCAAAATATGTTTACATCCGTTCTTTTAAATATGATGCACAACTGGAAGTTTGGGTTAAAAATGATTTTAAAGAACAGTACAGGCTTTTTAAAACATACAAGGTTTGCATGCAAAGTGGTACCATGGGCCCAAAAAGATTTCAGGGAGATTACCAGGTGCCTGAAGGATTTTATTACATCAATGAATTTAATCCCAACAGTAACTACCATTTGTCATTAGGATTAAATTATCCCAATGCATCAGACAGAATTTTAAGTGACTCTTTAAGACCGGGCGGTGAAATTTACATACACGGCAGCTGTGTTTCGGTGGGCTGCATACCATTAACTGATGATCAGATTGAAGAGTTATATATTATTGCCAGTTATGCTAAAGCTAACGGGCAGGATTTTATCCCGGTGCATGTGTTTCCTGTAAAGTACAGTGTAAAAAAATCACTTGAATATTTAAACACTACCACAAAAAAGAATCAGCAATTGCAGCAATTCGCTTTACAGTTAAGAGAAGCGTTTGATAAGTTTGAAGAGAAAAAACAAATCCCTGTTGTATTGGTAAATAAAAAAGGTCAGTATGTTTTTGATTGATCTAAACGCTTCATCAGCATTTGAATAGTATCTTTTGTTTTTTGTTCCAGCACTATTGTTTTGTCTTTTGAAAGTTTGTTTATAATATTTGTATTATAATGGCGTATAGTTAGTAAAGTAAGGTTCTTCTCCATCTGAACATCAAAAATTTCAGAAGCCTTTAGCGCCAGTTTTTCAATTTTTTCATGGTGATCATCCATACAAATTAATATGCTGATAGCAGCATTTTGCGTAAGGTTTGGTTTGATCTTAAGTTCTGCAAAAATCTCATACAGCCTGCTCATTGGCTTTTCACCAACAAAAGAAAAATCTTTTGAATTTAAATTTATTAAAACCTGGTTTTGTTTAAGAACAATAATGGGCGGCAGTTGATGTACATTCTTATTACTAATGATCGTTCCCTCTGCATCAGGGTTTAAAAAGCAGCGAACATATAATGGGATATTTTTATTTTGTAATGGCTTAATTGTTTTTGGATGAATAACCTGCGCTCCGTAATAAGCCATTTCTATTACTTCATCGTAGCTTAGTGCATTAATAAATTTTGCATCCCCAAATTCTTTTGGATCTGCATTCATTACGCCTTCTACATCTTTCCAAATGGTAAGGCTTTCGGCATTCATCATGTTTGCAAATAATGCTGCTGTATAATCACTTCCTTCACGTCCCAATGTGGTGCTTTCATTCTCGTCAGTACTGCCTATAAAGCCTTGTGTGACGACAATATTTGTAGTATCAAAGGCGGGTATGATGATCTCATTAATTTTATTCTGCGTAAAACCAAGATCAACATTTGCATCCCTGAAATTATCATCAGTTCTTACAATATCTCTTACGTCTATCCATATATTTTTTATTTTCTCTGAATGTAAAAAGGCGCTTACAATTGAGCTGGATAAAAGTTCCCCTGCACAAACGATCTGGTCGTAATAATAATCAGGATCTTTTACCGGTTTATCATGAAGCAGCCACTCAACTTCAGTAAAAAAATCATTTATTTGATTAACCGGTTGCTTAAGTAATTCGTTCGCTAAGTTTAAGTGCACCTGCTTTACGTTCTCAAATAATTGCAAGGCTTCTTCTTTTTCTCCTTTATAAAAAGCCTCGACAACTTTTTCCAGGGCATTGGTTGTTTTGCCCATTGCAGAAATTACCACTAATATTTTTTCATCCTGGTATGATTTTAAAATGCCGCTTATATTTTTTATTCTTTCAGCATTATTAATACTGGCTCCTCCAAACTTGAAAACCTTCATGTATGTCTATTTAAAATCAATATACAATGTAAATCATGCATAGATAACCCCAAAATCCTAAATTGCACAATTGCCCTTACATTTGTCATTCATTTTCAAAAGATAAAAAAGCCTAATGGTTGTTGATAGAAAAATACTCACGTTAGACGAATTTACCATCCAGCAATTACGTGATTTTCCGCAAGCTACAGGAGAATTATCCGGCTTGCTAAGAGATATTGGGCTGGCTGCAAAAAGAGTGAATGTGGAAGTGAATAAAGCAGGGCTGGTTGATATATTGGGAGATACAGGTAGCATAAATGTACAGGGCGAAGAAGTAAAAAAGCTGGATGAATTTGCAAATGACCAGTTTGTGGGTGTACTAAGACATGGAATAAGTTGTGCCGGTATTGCCAGTGAGGAGTTAGATGATATTGTAGTTTTTAATGATGAGATAAGTAATAATTCCAAATACATTTGCATGTTCGATCCGCTGGACGGCAGCGCCAATATCGATGTAAATGTTTCTATCGGCACCATATTTAGTGTTTACCGGCGTGTTACTGAAAAAGGACAGCCTGTTGAGTTACAGGATTTTTTGCAACCGGGCAACAGGCAGGTTGCTGCAGGCTATGTGATATATGGCTCTTCCACAATTTTTGTATATGCTACAAAAAGAGGTGTAAATGGTTTTACACTCGATCCTTCTATCGGTGAATTTTCTCTAAGTCATCCTAATATTCAATGTCCTGAAAGTGGTAAGATATATTCTGTAAATCATGGTAATTTTTTTCAGTATGATGAAAAAATAAAAAAGTATATAGATGTTTGTCAAAAGAAAAACAAAAACAATGGCGGACCATATACACAGCGTTATATTGGCAGTATGGTAGCTGATGTTCATAGAAATTTAATAAAGGGAGGAATATTTATGTATCCCGGAACTACTAATAAACCAAATGGCAAGTTGCGTTTATTATATGAATGCAATCCGTTTGCCTTTATTGTAGAAAAAGCCGGCGGCAAAGCCACCAATGGAAAAGAAAGAATATTAGACGTTCAGCCAACCGAGCTGCACCAGCGGACACCATTTTTTGTTGGCAGCATAAAAATGATGGAAGAGCTGGAAACTTATTTGAACAGTTAAAAGGTATAACAATAGTCATAAGTCATTAGGTCATTAGTCATTTCAATAAAAAACTTCTGACTCCCCTTTAGGGGATGGGGGTAAACAACAAACGATAAACAAATTCATGCATAAAATAATCATCTCTGTAAAAGACCTCAAAAAAAATTACGGAAATTTTTCCGCTGTTAAAGGAATTTCTTTTGATGTACTGGAAGGAGAAATTTTTGGATTACTTGGCCCTAACGGCGCCGGAAAATCTACAACTCTGGAGATTATAGAAACACTTCGTGATAAGACAAGTGGCAAAGTAATATTAGATAATATTGATCTTGATAGTGATCCTGATAAAATAAAAAAGATCATCGGGGTACAATTACAAACTTCAGGATTTTATCCCGGGCTAAATCTTACTGAATTGATAAAACTCTTTGGTGGCTTATATAACCAACCGGTTAATGTTGGAGAATTATTAGAATTGGTAAATTTAAAAGACAAGGCAAAAAGTAAATACAAGGAATTAAGCGGCGGACAGAAACAACGTTTTTCAATCGCAACAACTTTGATAAATCAACCTAAAATTATTTTTTTAGATGAGCCGACAACAGGACTTGATCCGCAGGCAAGAAGGAATTTGTGGGACCTGATAAAAGATATTCGCAACAAAGGCACTACTGTTATTATCACAACACATTATATGGATGAAGCAGAGCAATTGTGTGACAGAGTTGCCATTATGGACGAAGGAAAGATCATAGCATTAGATACACCGGACAAATTAATTGATGAATTGGTAGCAACCGGGTTTGAGCGCCCTAAAGTTACCAAGTCAGCAAACCTTGAAGATGTTTTTATCCATCTTACCGGTAAAGATTTCCGTGAAGATTAATCCCGATAGCTATCGGCAAATTTTATAACCTTAAAAAAATTTAATGAAAAAGATCCTTATTATTATTTGCATTACCTCTGTGACAGTTGCACAGGCACAAATTAAAAAAACAGTGAGTAAAACTGTAACAACTAAAACTAAAGCTGATTCAAGTAAAAAAACTTCTCCAATTTTCAAAAATTCTATAGATAGTTTTAGTTATGCTATTGGCTTAGAAGGCGCTTCTTATTATAAATCACAGGGAGCAACCACAGTAAATTCAGCGCTTGTAAAAAAAGCCTTTGATGATGTATACGGCAATAAAACTTTATTATTAACTCCTGAAATATCAACAGTAACAATTCAACATAAATTAATGGGATATATGAATAACAAACTTTCTGCAGTAAAAGAAGAAGGAAAAAAATTCTTAGCTGAAAATAAAAAACGACCTGGTGTTGTAGAGCTGCCCAATGGTTTGCAATATGAAATAATTAAACAGGGTACCGGCGAAAAACCAAAAGCAACAGATACCGTAAAGGCTCATTATGCCGGTAGTTTGATCAACGGGCAGGAATTTGATAATTCTTATAAAAGAGGACAGCCGTTAGTGATCCCGGTAATTGGTGTGATACAAGGATGGGTGCAGGCTTTGCAGCTTATGCCCGTTGGCAGCAAATGGAAATTATACATTCCATCCAATCTTGGTTATGGAGATAGGGGAGCTGGTGGCGCAATTCCCGGAGGTGCAACTCTGATCTTTGAAATAGAATTGATAGAAATTGTAAACAGACCTAAATAACGATTATGTCAAACGAAACCGATCTTCGTTATCCCATAGGAAAAGTTGAAGACCAGATATTTAGTAATAAAGGTGGTTATGATGAAAAAGTAAAAGCAACTTATTTACAGGATATACAAATGTGTCCCTCATTATTAGAGAATGCGATTTTAAATTTAGATGAACAGCAATTGAATGTTCCATACCGAGATGGGGGATGGACGTCCAGGCAAGTGATACATCATGTGGCAGATAGCCACATGAATGCATACGTAAGATTCAAACTTGCCCTTACAGAAGAAAATCCAACCATTAAACCTTATAATGAAGCAGCGTGGGCGGAGTTGAGTGATACAAAAAAACTGCCTGTAAACATTTCTCTTACGCTGTTACATGCTTTGCATACAAGATGGGTTGAGTTAATGAATAATATGAGTGAATCTGATTGGCAAAGAACAATTTTTCATCCTGAACATAAACGCGAAATAAAGTTATGGGATATGCTTGGAACCTATGCATGGCATGGGAAGCATCATACTGCGCACATTACCGCATTGAGAGAAAGAATGGGGTGGAATTGATAAGGAATAAGAAATAAGGAATAAGAAATAAGAAACTAAGAGAGCAACTCTATGAACTGGAAAATATTATCTTCTGAGTACCTTACTGATAAAAATTATTTCAGGGCAAGGAAAGATAAATGTGTAACGCCATCCGGAAAAATCATTCCTGAATATTATGTTGTTGAACTTGATCTTACATTGTGTGCATTGGGTATCACTGAAGATAACCAAGCAGTGATGGTTAAACAATATCGTCATCCTGTTGGTAAAATATTACTTGAAATTCCGGGAGGTTTTGTTGATAAGAATGAAGCGCCTGAAAAAGCAATTGCCCGTGAGTTACTGGAAGAAACAGGATATGAATTCAGTAAGTATGAACTGGTGGCTGAGATGGCTGCAAATCCCGGTGTACTTAATAATTATACAAAACTTTATTTAGCAACCGGTGGCAGAAAAGTTGCTGAACAAAAACTTGATGTCAATGAAGAAATTAAAGTTGAATTAGTACCAATGGATGCGCTGATCGAAATGTTGCTGCATAATAAAATTGAACAATCACTACATGCCAATTGTATCTTTTATTCATTATTAAAATTGGGAAGATTAAAGGCAGGGTGAGCTTAGGTGTCTGGTCATTTTAAATGACCTGACACCTGCAAAATCCGTTAGAGGGTTACTTCTCCTACAACAAATACGCTTCCACATACAACAATCAGGTCTTCTTTACCGGCATTCTTTCTGGCTACATGTAAGGCTTTATTTACTTCAGCATATTTTTCTCCATGCAGATTATATGCCTTTGCTTTTTCGGCAAGTTCATCTTCAGGCAAGGCTCTTGGTATTTGTGCTTTTGTGAAATAATACATAGCATTTTCAGGAAGAAGCGATAGAATTTTATTTGCGTCTTTATCTTTTACTATCCCAAAAATGATATGCAGGTTTTTATAATTACATAAAGATATCTGATGCAATAATTGTTTAATTCCATCTTCATTATGCGCTACATCTAAAGCTATCATTGGATCTTGCTGAATAACATCCCATCTTCCATGTAAGCCGGTAGTTTTTTTTACCGATGCTAATGCTGACTTAATGTTTTCTTTTTCTAAATTAAATCCAAGTTTATTTAACTCGTCAACTGATGCCAAGACGGTTAATAAATTTTTTTGCTGATAAATTCCATTCAGATCAAGTATATATTTTTCTTTTTCGTCGGTATTGTTTTCTGAAACTTCTACCTCCAGATTATTATTTTTTAAAATACAGTTGCTGATATTGAACGTATCTTCTGCAAAAACAATTTGAGCATTACATTGTTTTGCTTTCTCTAAAAAAATATTTTTTGTTTCATAAAGTGATTCACCAATTACAACCGGCACGTTTGGTTTGATGATACCTGCTTTTTCAAAAGCAATTTTTTCAAGTGTATTTCCTAAAATATTCATGTGATCATAACCAATGTTAGTGATGACACTTAATTCCGGAGTGATGACGTTTGTGCTGTCTAACCTGCCACCAAGCCCGGTTTCAATGATGGCAATGTCAACTTTTTGTTCTTGAAAATATTGTAAAGCCATCACAACAGTGAGCTCAAAAAAAGAAGGATTGATCTGTTCAGAAACACTTTTCATCTTCTCAACAAAAGAAACGATGAAATCTTCTTCAACTATTTCGCCATTTACTTTTATTCTTTCTCTGAAATCTTTTAAATGAGGAGAAGTGTACAGTCCTGTTTTATAACCGCATTGCTGAAAAATTGCAGCCAGCATATGGCTGGTAGAGCCTTTACCGTTAGTGCCTGCAACATGAATAGTTTTTATTTTGTTTTGAGGATCACCTGCAGCTTTGCAAAGTGCGACTGTATTGGTAATATCTTTTTTGTAAGCGGCCGTACCAATCTTACTGAATAAAGGCAGTTTTGTTATCAGGTAATTAAGCGTTTGCTGATAAGTCATCCATGCAAATTAACTGCTGCTTACTGGATATTAAAATTAAATTGTACGGTTACGGTTGATTCGTGATCAGATTTATCAAACTTTATATTTCGCATGTAATCAACAATTGAATTCGCATACGCTCTTGCCGTGGTGCTGGAATTTCTTCCAAAGCCTGCAAAAGTGCCGGTACCTTCAGGAGAAACTTTAACGATAGCGTAGATAGTTGCTTTTTCAAGATCGCCGGTAAAAGAATAATATCTAACAATTTTTCTGTCGCCAATAACTTTTGGTCTGCCACCAATTTTACCGTTGGGAGTACTTCCATAAGAATCTGGATTACCATTCGGACTTCCATTATCTCCATTCCCAGGTTTATTGCCTTGATTTTTATAACCATTATCCTGATCTGCTCCATTGCCGCCTGTGCCATTGCCACCTTTATACAATGCAATCTTTGGTTTTGGCGGAGTAGGATTTGGATTTACTACCGGGACAGTATTATTTGTTTTTACAGGCTTGGTAACAGTTTCTTTTGCCAAATTTTTTGCTTCGTTATTTGGCTTTATAGGTTTTGTAACAGGGGCTGCTTCTTTATCATTTTCATCAGTCTGTATATCTTTTGCCGGCTCATCATGTGTAGCAGCAGATTTTTCCATTGATTGTTGCTGTGGAATTTCCGGCGCAGGATCGCCTTTTACCAAAGGCTGAATATCACCCATTCCTTCTTTTTCATTTCCCAAATTGATCTCGATCAGATCCTGTGCAACAGGCATTGGTGGTATTTGCAATGGCCATGTATACAAGATGGCAATAGCAAGAAATAATGCACAGATAAGAGCTGTGTAGGAAAATGCTTTTGTATTTTTCTGTATTTCGAATGTATCCGTCATTATAATCTTCTACGGTATTGAATTGTGATGCCAATTTACTTCAAATGCATAAATGAGTTGCTAAGTATTCTGTTAAAATAATTTAACGCTTATCCAATTTTTTTATAAAGAAAATCGGGCATCCATTTTAAAAGTGTCGCAATGATCCACCACCGTTTGGTGATATATGCTCTTTTCCTTTTCTTTTTTATCGCCTGGTACATTTGCATTGCAGCCTTTTGTGGTGTTGCTATCCAGAATTTCCCATTTCCTTTTGCTAAGCCGGTATCAACAAAACCCGGTTGGATATCAGTTATTACAATATTTTTTTTCAGCTTTTTTGCTTTGTAATAAAGTCCTTCCATGTAAATGCTTTCAAAAGCTTTGCTGGCACTATATGCAGGCGCCATACTATTTCCACGAGTAGATGCAATGGATGATGTACATGCTATCTGCCCATACCCCTGGTTCACTAAATAATTAAATGCATAACAAATTATCTCTACAAAGCCATTTACATTTACATCTGTTGTGCGTTTTTCAATATCCCAATCCAGTGTTTTGCTTACATCTCCATAACCGCTGTTATAAATCAGAATGTCAAGTCCATCTAATTTTTGTATCAATGTTTGCAGGTGCGGAATGTTTTCTTTTTGTGTAACATCAAAACATTCTGTTACAATATTTTTTGGAAATTTATTTTGCAAAGAAAGCAGCAGTTCATTTCTTCTTCCTGTTATTCCAACAAAATATCCCTTCTTAGCATAAATGGTTGCAAGTTCTCTTCCTATGCCGGAGGTTGCGCCTATTATGATTACTTTACCCCCTGACCCCCTGAAGGGGGAACCTGATTTTTGCATTTATTTATTGATTGTATCTCTTTCTCCAAAAATCAAACTTCCTATTCTTACCATATTACTCCCTTCTTCAATGGCAATTTTATAATCGGCACTCATGCCCATGGATAAAATTTGCAATTTGCAATTTGCAATTTGCAACTGATTGTAGCTGTTATATAATGTTTTTAAATAGCGAAATTCGTTTCTTATTGTTTCTTCATTTTCAGTAAAAGATGCCATACTCATAAGTCCGCTGATCTTTATATTTTTTAAATTTTTTAATTCAGCGCTTCCGATTATATCATCCAATTCATCTTCGTTCAATCCAAATTTCGTTTCTTCCTGTGCGATGTGTATTTGCAAAAGGCAATTGATGATCCTGTTATTTTTTTCTCCCTGTTTATTAATTTCCTGTAAGAGTTTTAAACTATCTACCCCATGTATCAATGAAACAAACTGAGCTATATATTTTACTTTATTAGTTTGAAGATGCCCAATAAAATGCCATTGAATATCTTTTGGCAATGCTTCATATTTATCAACCAGTTCCTGCACATAATTCTCTCCAAAATCTCTTTGTCCTAAATCATACAAGGCTTTAATATCCTCTACAGACTTGGTTTTAGAGACGGCAACTAAATTTACCTTATCACCAATTTCAGCAAGAAGCTCTTTATATTTTTTTGTATTAATGCTCATTTTTCTTTCACGCAAAGCCGCAAAGTTATCGCAAAGCCACAAAGAAAAGCCACAAGCTCATGGCTTTTGGCTCACAGTTCTAAGCTGTAATTTTTTATATGCACATTTCTCTATAATCTTCTCCACTTCCCTCTCCCTATCGGGGGGATAGGATAGGAGAGGGGCCTTATTTTAAAATACTTCTGCTTATCACCATTCTTTGTACTTCACTGGTGCCTTCATATATCTGGGTGATCTTGGCATCTCTCATCATTCTTTCCACGTGATATTCTTTTACATATCCATAGCCACCGTGTATTTGAACCGCTTCTGTTGTAACCCACATAGCTGTTTCACTTGCAAATACTTTTGCCTGCGCTGCGCTTACTGTATAATCTAAGTTATTGTCTTTTTCCCATGCTGCTCCCAGACAAAGTAACCGGGCGGCTTCAATTCTTGTAGCCATATCAGCCAGCTTAAATTGTATTATCTGGTGATGCATAATCTCTTTTCCAAACGCCTTGCGTTGTTTTGAATATTCAATACATCTTTCATAAGCTCCGCTGGCAATGCCCAATGCCTGTGAGGCAATACCAATACGACCGCCATTTAAAGTTTTCATTGCGAACACAAAACCAAATCCATCTTCACCTATCCTGTTTTCTTTTGGTACTTTAACATCATTAAATAAAATGCTGTGTGTATCACTTCCTCTTATCCCTAATTTATTTTCTTTGGCGCCTACAGATACTCCGGGCCAGTTTTTTTCTATAATAAAAGTATTTATACCACGGCTTCCTTTGCTTACATCAGTTTGTGCCATAGCAAGATAAACCGATGCCGTACCCCCGTTTGTTATCCAGTTTTTTGTACCATTCAATAAATAATGATCCCCTTTATCTTCAGCAGTTGTTCTTTGCGAAGTGGCGTCACTTCCGGCTTCCGGCTCACTTAATAAAAATGCACCTATGTATAATTCACCATCTTTTTTACCCTGTGCAAGGTGTGTTAAATATTTTTGTTTTTGTTCTTCCGTGCCATAAGCTTCCAGTCCCCAGCATACCAAACTATTATTTACACTCATGCAAACGCTTGTGCTGGCATCAATCTTACTTATCTCTTCCATTGCTAATACGTAGCTAACTGTATCCAAACCGGCTCCGCCATATTTTGGATCAACCATCATTCCCATAAATCCAAGATCAGCCAATTTCATAACTTGTTCACGGGGAAATTTTTGTAGCTCATCTCTTTCAATTACACCTGGTAAACATTCTGTAACAGCAAAATCCCGTGCTGCCTGCTTTATCATTAACTGCTCTTCAGTAAATTGTAATTCCATAAATTTTATTAGTTGCACAAAAATAAGATAAGAGACTTAGCAGATAAGATTTTTTTACAACAGTATTCAAATCTCTTAACCTCAGTTTAGCTTAAAGCTTGCATATACCGATAATTAAAGCTTATCTTTGCTGTTCATATTCTCCCTCTTAGCTGACTAGATAATCTTCTCTTTAATGTAAAGCTCATCAGGTCTTAGGTTGTTGAGCATATAAATTTTATTAAACCATCCCGTATAAACGGGATAGTTATTATTTACATTAAACAATTATACATTGTCATTTAAAAATTTAAATTTAATTGAGCCTATATTAAAGGCTCTTACTACAGAGGGATATATTACCCCAACTCCCATACAGCAACAGGGAATACCTGTTGTATTGGAAGGAAAAGATTTGTTAGGCTGCGCTCAAACCGGCACAGGAAAAACGGCGGCATTTGCCATTCCTATTTTGCAAAATCTTTATAACAATAAGCATGAGGAACGCGGTGCCTGGAATATAAAGGCGCTGATATTAACGCCAACGAGAGAGCTTGCTATACAGATAGATGAAAGTTTTGCTGCTTACGGTAAACATACAGGACTTAAGCATTTAGTGGTTTATGGCGGCGTATCACAATACCATCAAACCAATTCACTAAGAAGAGGCGTTGATATTTTAATTGCTACTCCCGGAAGATTATTGGATCTGATTGAGCAAAGGTTCATCAGCCTGCAACACATACAAACGTTTGTATTGGATGAAGCAGATCGTATGCTGGATATGGGTTTTATCCATGATGTAAAAAGGATAATTGCTAAACTTCCTGCAAAAAGACAAACATTATTTTTCTCTGCAACTTTGCCGCAGGAAATTTCCAGTCTTTCAAAAAGTATTTTAATCAATCCTGTGAGGATAGAAGTTACACCAGCTTCTTCCACTGCTGAAAAAGTAGAGCAGGCAGTTTATTTTGTTGAAAAGAATGATAAGCGTTCTTTGCTTATTCATTTATTAAAAGATGCAACAATTAAAAGCGCTTTGGTTTTTGCAAGAACAAAATACGGGGCAGATAAAATTGCCAAAGAATTGTACAGGGCTAATATTAAAGTTGACGCAATACATGGCAATAAATCACAGGCTGCACGCCAAAAAGCCTTGACTGATTTTAAAAATGGTAAGATAAGAGTTTTGGTAGCAACTGATATTGCTGCGAGGGGAATTGATGTGGATGATCTTAGCCATGTTATTAATTTTGAATTGCCTAATGTTGCTGAAACATATATACATAGAATTGGCCGTACAGGAAGAGCAGGATTAAGCGGTATTGCATTATCTTTTTGCGATGTAGAAGAAAGGGAATATTTAAGAGATATTAATAAACTAATTACACAAAATATCCCTGTTATTGAGGATCATCCTTTTCTAAGCCCGACAAGATTTGTACAAGCGCCTGTAGTTCAAAAAAATCCTATGTCAAGAAAGCCTGCATCACATGCAAACTTCAGGAGAACAAGAGGCTGGAGCCAGAGCAGGTAATATGAATAGAGGAAAAGTTATTAATGAATTGCCGGTCATTTAACCGGCAATTTTTTTTAAAAGAATTTTGTATTTTGTGTTGTTCATATTTTTTATTTTCATAAATACAATAAAAATTTTATGGGGAAAAAAGACAATAGGGTAGATGTATATATTGCCAAAGCCGCTCCGTTCGCTCAGCCAATACTAAATCATCTTAGTGAACTTGTTCATAAAGCTTGCCTTGATGTAGAGGAAACTATTAAATGGAGCTTCCCAAATTTTAATTACAAAGGTACCTTCTGCTGACGGTAAAGGACGCAATTGGAAATATGAGCGGAAATAAAAACGGCACCTGCTAAGAACAAGTGCCGCATCATATATAAACTTTCATAAGTCTCCCCTTCGGGGAGATTTAGTGGGGCTTTTATTTTGCTTTTGCTAACGCTGCCTGGCCGATCATATTATCCATAACCTTAATGGTTTCATTAATATAGATATCATCACTCACTCTTTTTAAGAGTTGCTTATTCTTTTCTATCTTGTCTTTATCAGATTGAATAGTTGCCACATCTGCTGCAATGTTAGTTACATTAAGATCAACATTTAACTTGCTCAGGCTATCCAGTTGCTTTACTACTGTTCTCATTTGTTTCAGATCATCTCTATATTTTTTAAGATTCAATGAATATGATTTGTCTGAATTTTTATCGAGCAATTGGATATCATCCCTTATTAATTTAAAAGTAGTATTGGTGTTAAGTTGCTGGTTGGTTTTAGCTATCAGCGCATTTACATCATACCCCGGATTCCACAGATTATAATTTGCTTTTGAAATTACATCCCAGCTTAATGCATCAGGATTATCTTTTTCCCTGATTTTTAAATACTCCCATTTGTCAGGAACAACTATATCAGGGGTAACGCCTTTTAATTGTGTAGTGCTTCCATCTATCCGGTAAAATTTTCTAAAAGTTAGTTTCACATCTCCAAGCCCTTCAGTTACCGGCTTTTTAAAGAAAATATTTTCCGCTTCCGGATCAAGAGAAACACTTCTTTGCACAGTGCCCTTTCCGTAAGTAGAAGAGCTGCCAATTATAATTCCTCTTTTATAATCCTGAATTGCAGCAGCAAATATTTCTGAAGCGGACGCACTCAACTCATCAACCATAACAGTGAGCGGGCCGGAATACAATACATTCTTATCGCGGTCACTTAAAACCATTGGCTTTTCATCTCTTCCTTTCACCTGGCAAATAGGCCCATCCTCAATAAAAAGACCTGCCATATCAACCACATCATATAATGAACCACCACCATTACTACGAAGATCCATTACAATACCTTCAACATTTTCTGCTTTTAACTTTTCAATTTCCTTAGCCACATCAACTGCGCATCTCCTGCCCTGGGGGTCATCAAAATTTGCATAGAATTCAGGTAAATAAATGTAGCCGATCTTATGAGTTCCGTTAACGATTGCACTTTTTGCATATGTGTCATCAATATTTATTTTGTCTCTTAACAAGCTTACTACTTTGGTTGAACCATCCGGTTTTCTTAAAGTAAGCTTTACTTCTGAACCTTTATCAGCACCCCTGATTAATTTAACTGCATCCGTAACTGCATAACCCGTTACATCAACAGGCTCATCTTTACCTTGTGCTATTTTTATTATCTCATCTTCAACAATTATATTTCCTGATTTCCATGCCGGACCTCCTGTAACCAAACTTGCAATTTTTATTTTGCCATCATCTTCCTTTAACTGTGCACCAATTCCATAAAATGATCCGCTCAGTAATTCATCAAATGAGCGTTTATCAACCGGTGCAAAATAAGTTGTATGAGGATCCATAGTGCTTGTGATCGCATTAACAAAATCACTGAACATTACATCAGGATTATTATGATTTTTTAATGTGGAAAAGTAACGATCCATTTGTTTTGTGATCTGCATTCTTGCCTCTCTTTCCAAAGCTGTGTCTGCTTTTACCACATATCCTGCTTTACCGGTATTTTTTTCTCTGTCATCCAACAATTCAGAATACCTTCCAAGAACAAGATATTTAAGCCTCTTTCTGCCGTAGTCATACCTTTCTGATTCATTTTTTGGAAAAGTGCGTTTATCACCATCCATTATAATAGTTTCGTCCGAAGTAAAAGTGAAGGGTTTGGAAAGAATTTCTTTATAGGATTTTATTATCTCATCTAAACGGCTAACGTACACATTGTTGATAGCATAGTAAGATTCCAGATTATCCCCATGAATTTCATCATCGATCTTTGTTTCATATTTTTTAAAGCCATCTATATCTTTTTGCAGAAAAATGAACTTATCAGGATCAAGGTCTTCAATATATTTTTTAAATACCTCTTTTGAAAAATTATCATCAATTTTTTTCGGACTGTAATGTCCCTGTTCCAAAACAATACCTACATTACGAAGTATCTTTTCATTTTTGGTTCTTGGGTTATCATTGCTGCCATCGCCCCTGCCCATTGTTTTAAATGTAAAGAATAGTCCGGCGCCGATCAATAAAAATAATATAGGAAGAAATTTTTTGCTCATAATAAATTTCATTAAGTTGTACATACGTAAAAATAAAACAAATTGATTTTGATAATTGAAAGTACTCTGTTTAATTAACAAAGGTTTTATAAATAGGATGTATGGCAAAATATCTGCCAGAGATATTTAAAGTCACCTGATGATACCAGGAGCATTTGTTAAATAAAAAATCCCAAACATAAGTTCAGGATTTTTTTTGAGTGGATGATGGGGCTCGAACCCCACGACCCTCAGAATCATCCCGAAGTTTCGTCCCGAGAATTCGGGATAAACCAACTGAGCTAATTTACCTGTTAATTCTGAAGTTTCAGAATCAATAAATCTTTGCAAAAAGATTTTACTCTTTTGTTTCTTAATAAATTTTTCTAATCTTATAGCATCAGCTTCATTATTTCTGCACTCAAATATTGCCTTGATAAACCATGGTCGATGTTTTGAAGTATAGGTATTTTTTTCAGACTCGTTATGTTGTCTTAACCTGCGCTGATAATTATTAGTGTATCCAACATAATACAAGTCCGATGTTTGGGAATATAAAATGTAGATATAATACAAAACTTTTTTTGGGTGGATGACGGGGCTCGAACCCGCGACCCTCAGAATCACAATCTGATGCTCTAACCAACTGAGCTACAACCACCGTTTATGAGTGTCAAAAATAATTAAAAAATTATACCTGATAAAAATTACATTTTGCACGGGCTGTATTATGTTGTTTCTTTGTCACGTTTTTTTTATGCATTGGTATAATTATCTCATTACAATTTTATTGTCAGGCTTTATTGGATATGGCATTATCTGGTTTGCAATAAAGCTGCTGTTTCATCCGAGGAAGGCTGTAAATATTTTTGGATATAAATACCAGGGAATATTTCCAAAAAATAAAATTAAGATAGCAGAAATGCTGGGGCACTTAAGTACTGAGCTATTGCCCTTTGCTGATATTGAACAAAGAATTACCAGTGCAGATAATCTTGAAAAACTAAAGCCCGAAATCGAAAGGCATATTGATACATTCCTTAATAAAAAATTAAGAGATGTGTTCCCCATACTTTCTAAATTTATTGGTGAACGAACAACCAACCAGCTTAAGGAAGCTTATATGAATGAATTGGAAACAATGTTTCCTGCATTAATGAATCAATACATGCAACAACTTAAAAATGATATTGACCTTGAAAAAATTGTTGTAGAGAAAGTAACAGGCTTTTCAAGTGAAAAGTTAGAGGATGTCTTAAAAAAAATCACAAAAAAGGAATTTCAATTTCTAAAAGTAGCCGGCGCAGTATTTGGCTGCCTGATAGGTATAATACAAGTGGTCTTTAATATTCTTACTCCATAAATTAGCTGTCAATACCTGCTTATTACCACTCATACATAATTACAATTTTTCTTTTCAACTTTGTTTCACATTTGCGCCGCATTTAGTAATTAATACCTGCTGATTAAATTTTTTAAATTATGAAAAAGAGTTTTTTAACTGTCATTTGTTTTCTAACAGTGTTAGTTTTATTTGCACAAATGCCCGGCGGCAATCGTGGATTGGGTGGGCAAAGCATGAATGTTGGTCATTTTTATGGAAAGATAATTGACTCAACTACCAATAAATCCTTAGAGTCTGTTTCTGTTCAGTTAATACAGAATAAATTAGATACTGCAACTAAAAAAAGAAAAGATGTTGTAATAGCAGGGATGCTTACAGATAAAAAAGGCAACTTCTCGTTAGAAAATTTGCCTATAGTTGCCACTTTCAAATTAAAAATTACAGGAATTGGTTATAAAACGATTGAAGAAAAAGTTTTTTTTAACATTAAGATGGGCGGTGATATGAGCCAGATGATGAATGCAGTTGATAAAGACCTTGGAAATATAAAGCTGGAAACAGATACTAAACAACTTGCTGAAGTTAATATAACCGGTACAAAGAGTTTGTTCCAAATGGGGATTGACAGGAAAATTTTTAATGTAGATAAAAATTTAACCAGCGTAGGCGGCACTGCTGTAGATGTAATGAAAAGTGTACCATCAGTTAATGTTGATATTGACGGAAATGTCACCCTTCGCAATGCACCTCCGCAAATATTTGTTGATGGAAGGCCAACTACACTTACACTTGACCAGATACCTGCAGATGCTATACAAAGTGTTGAGATCATTACAAACCCTTCTGCAAAGTTTGATGCTTCCGGTGGTGGTTCAGGTATTTTAAATATAGTTTTAAAGAAAGCAAGAAAAACAGGTTATAGCGGCAATGTAAGAGCAAATGTTGATTCACGTGCCCGTGTTGGTTTTGGTGGAGACTTTAATGCCAAGCAGGGAAAGATCAATTTTTTTGCCAATACAATGTTTGCCCAAATAAAATCTATCAGTAATGTACAATCAACCCGTACTGATTTTTTAAGCAATGGGAATACCGTCTTTTTAAATCAAACTGACGCTCCTGTAAATAAAGGTTCGTTTGCTTTTGTAAGAGGAGGCCTTGATTTTTTTGCAGATATCCGAAACACATTTACTGTTGCCGGCGCTTATGTTAAAGGAAATTTTAACAGCGAGGATATGATCAATATAGAAAGAGATACAAATTATATAAATTCAATTTCAAAAGAAACCGGTTTAAGAGGCAGTGCAGGAAATTTTTCCTTTCGCAATTATGGATCTACATTTAGTTACAAGCACAATTTTGCAAATGCCGGTAAAGAATTAACTGCAGACGTTAATTATAATCGCAGCAAAAATGATAATAATGGATTGTATCAAACCCAATTCTTTTATAATAACAGCAATCCAAAAGGTCCTATGGTAAAGGAACAATCGTTGGGTGGTGGAGAAACTAAATTTTTAACTGTGCAGACTGATTTTGTTAACCCGATAACAGATAAAATAAAATTGGAAATGGGAGCAAGAGCAGCCATCAGAAATTATAGCAGCTTTAGTAATAACCTTTTCTTTAATTCTGTTACCGGTACTTATGATGCCATAACTGGCCTCAGCAATAATTATAAATTTAAGGATGAGGTATATGCCGGTTATGTAACTTTTACCCAGTCGATAAAAAACTTTACCTACCAGTTAGGTGCAAGAATTGAAAGTTCAAAATATACAGGAACACAGATAGATAAAAATCTAACTTTCGCCAATCAATATCCTTTTAGTTTTTTTCCAAGTGTTTTTTTAACGCAGAAAATTAATGACAAGCAAAGCCTGCAGTTAAATTATTCAAGAAAAATAAACAGGCCTAATTTCTTCCAGTTGATACCGTATATAGATTTTAGTGATTCTCTTAATCTTAGCAAAGGCAATCCAAATCTTATTCCCGAGTTCACCAATTTGCTTGAGTTCTCTTACCAGGTTGATCTTGATAAAGGAAATAGCTTACTGGGAACTGTATATTACAGAAATACAAATGATCTTATAACACGCTATCAATACAGGGATAAAAATCCCAATGCAGCAAGAACTGATTCTGTTATTATAAACAGTTTTGCCAATGCCAATAATTCATATGCTTATGGATTGGAATTAACCGGAAAAATTAAACCTGCAACTTTTTGGGATATAACTGCAAATATGAATTTATATAATTCAAAAATTAACGGGAATAATATTCAAAATAATTTAGAGGCCCAGCAGGTTAGCTGGTTTGGAAAACTTAATAACAGTTTTAAATTACCCAAAAATTATTCAATACAATTCACGGCAAATTACCAAAGCAAAACTATTTTGCCGAGCAGCGGGAGCGGAGGTAATCGTGGTGGTGGTATGATGTTTGGTGGTGGACAATTATCAACAGCCAATGGATATATAAAACCTAATTATGGATTTGATATTGCATTTAGAAAAGATTTTCTGAAGAACAATGCTGCATCACTTACTTTAAGTATAAGTGATATTTTTAGAACCAGAGTTTACAGCACGCATTCTGAATCAGTTTATTTTGTACAGGATAATATTCGCCGCAGAGATCCCCAGGTAGCACGTTTAAACTTTAACTGGCGCTTTGGTAAATTTGATGTGTCCCTTTTCAAGCGTAAAAATTTAAAAGGTGAGCAGGAAGGAATGCAAAATGGTATGCAGGGAATACAACAATAATTTTTTTTATTAAACTATCTATATTGGCTTAGTTATTGACGGTATTAATTGAATAAGGAATATTATTATCAAAAATGAATGCTATTTTTACTAACACTAAAACAATCACACAATGAAACAGTTAACTAAAGCATTTTCTTACAAAGCCATTGTAACATTTTTAATGCTAACTTTTATGCAGGCACTTGCCTTTGCACAGGATAGTACCGGGGGTGGCAGCAGCAGTTCAAGCTCTAACACATCAACTACAACTACTACACAGGAAACATGGTATTCTCAGCCGTGGGTATGGATTGTAGGTGGTGCAGTATTATTATTGCTTATTGTGGCTTTAATGCGTGGTAATAGTAATTCTGGTACACGTTCGGATAAAGTTACTGTAACAAAATCTGTAAAGACAGATACTGACGTTTAATAATTGATAATTATAAAGCATAATAGCCCCATAGTTATGGGGCTATTTTTTTAAATATCATTTAAGAACAGGTTTGCCGTAAATTTTTTTAAATAAGAGAAATACTTTCCTGGTAATAGTATTGCTATCCACCATCCTGGCTAATAGGATAGTAGAATTTGAAAGAGGATTAAAATTTTTATTTGAAGTTAACAGGTTTGAATACTCTTTTCCTTTTTGTAAAACAGAATTCACTGATAGATCTTCTCTTTTTTCTTTAGGCGTTCTTAGTATTCTGTGAGATAAGCTTTTACAATAAAACATGATAAACTTATCTGCATTTTCAACAATTACTTTCTGATAAGTAGTGTCCTTTAGTTTTAGTGTTTCCAAAAAATAAATAAATCTTTCAAATGCCAGTTGATATTTTACATCAGAAGAAACTGAAGTTGTGCTTTGATGTAACCTGAAATAAAATCCCTCAGCAGGAGAGGTTACTTTATAATTTTTTGTTGTCAAATTTAACCACAACTCAAAATCAGCAAACAATAAATTTGGATATAAGGGTATACCGCATAACTTATCATAATCTTTTGACCGCATCATAAAACCTGTTCCAACAATATCAATCCTGTTTTGTAAAATTGATTGCAAAAACTCAGGACCATTTTCTATTTCCTTCATTGGTTTACAACTGCGGATATTTTTTCCTTTGGAATCTATATATGCAAAGTGGGTTTGGTAAAGTGCAGCATCAGAGAATTCATTGATAAGATCATTCATCACTTTTAGATAATCGGGCTTTAGTATATCATCGTGCCCTATCAGTGTTATATATTCATTTTTTTGAATTATGAAAATTCTTCCCCAATTCTCTTCAATACTTAATGGAGTTGTTGAGGAATAAATAATAATTCTTTCGTCATTAAGTGATTGGATCCATTGCAAAGTGCCATCAGTACTGCAATTATCAAGAACAAGCAAATTGAAATCATTCAGTGTTTGAGAAAGAATACTTTTTACACATTCCTTTACGTATTCCCCGCCATTTTTTACAGGTAATATTATGCTGAATTTTTTCATTTAAAACTAAATCTTTATAAGCTATTTTAGTTTTTTCTTTAAGGAAACAATTTGATCATGCAGGAAAGGCGAATGCGTTTTTAAGTAATATTTTAATCTATACTTCTTGATAAAATCAATTTTAAAGATTTCCTTTTCAACAAGATTAAAATTTTTCCTTTCTTTTGATTTCTTAAAATATTTGTACAAAAAAGATAGATGAGTAACAACCCAAAGTCCTGTAAAATTCAACATTTCTTTTTCAATCAATGGCCAGGACGGCAAATGATTCAATCTTTCACCAACATACCTTGGATAATTTTTTGCCGCTGTAATTATCTGGTCATTTTGGTTCCTTCCAAAATTTTCTGAATGAATTGTTTGGCATCCCTATGATTTATTGATAACCACACAACCTGAATGCGATGCCATTATTGGCAAGTAAGCATAATCTCCCAGAAATGGTGTTCCATAATCCGGGATACCCCCTTTTTCAATTACGATACTTCTGCGAACAATGCAGGTAGACCATAAATAATGCGGAAATATCCTGAAGGAGTAAAATTGTAATAAAAATTCATCAGCGCTATATGCCTTTACATAATTTAAATTATGCTTATTTGATAAACATGAAGTAGTTCCGATATTCAATTTATATAATCCGGCAATTTCAGCATCA
>JADGPX010000170.1 GCA_017882215.1 Chitinophagaceae bacterium
GGATAATCAGGCATCCATACTTCATAACCAAACTTAGTAAAGTTATCTGCGAACTTTGCATAATGATATATGTTTATCCTGTTACCATGAAAATATAATACCACACCTTTCCTAACAGAATCCTTAGGAAGAAACTGAACGATGTTAAAATTCTCATTTTTATTTATAGCAATATTTATTTCTTTAAACGGAACACTAAAAGTGTATGTATAATCCTGTGGAAGTGAAACAGGATGAAGTAAAATTTTCTCCTGCAAATAATATAAAGCAATGCCGATAAGAAAGTAAATAAGGATGATGATCTTCACCCAAAAACCCCAACTCCTAAAGGGGCTTTTCTTACGTCTATTAATATTTGAATTAATCATTGTGCAAAGTTTTTTGTCCCCCTTGAAGGGATAGGGGCTGATTAGGGGGTTAAAATATCTCTGATAAAATTATGATACTCCGGGAATGAAGGTAAATTATTATGCCGCCCTCCCTTTATACGAATGAGTGTTATTTTTCTTGGATTTAGCGACTGCAATTGCTCGCTGTGTTTTATGGGTATCAGCCAATCTTTAGTGCCATGCAAAATGTAAGTGTGGCAATTTACTTTTCTTATCCATTTGTCAGTTTGTAATTGATACCTGAGCAAAAGCCTCATTGGTAAAATGGGAAAGAATCTTTGCACGGCTTTTCTAAAACTATAATAAGGTGCATCAAGAATAAGATAACGGGGAGAATTTTCACTTGCGAGCTTGGTTGCAAACCCGCTGCCAAGGCTTCTTCCATAAACTATTATGTGGTTTTCATGATATTGAGCCATCAAAGTATCATATACAAACTGCATATCATTCAGCATCGCTTTCTCACTTTTTTTTCCTGTGCTTTTTCCAAATCCCCTGTAATCAACCAATACAACATCATAGTTATATCTATAAAAATCCTTTGCATATTTAGCCCAGCCCTTTATACTTCGTGTATTGCCATGGAAATATAAAATGAGACCATTCGGATCTTTTACATAAAAATGAAGCCCGTTAATTCTTACCCCTTCCTCAACATCAAAAAATAATTCTTTAAACGGAACATTATATTTATAAAGAAAATTCTGTTTTAATTTTTCAGGCTTAAAAATAAATTTCTCCTGGATGAGATATACTGTTATTATTAAAATGGAATAACCGGCAATTATATATATTATAGTTGGAGACAATCAGTTTACGGTTTGATATTAATCTACGCTCAATAGATAGGTCACCCGGTCATTTAGTCAATGGTCAATAGGTCATCCAGATCGACATTAATTTCTCTTTGATAATCTTCCGGATCTTCATGAAGTTCATTTGTATTTTGTGTTCCGATTGATTTAATATAACCGTTCATCAATTTAAAATATCTTTCAAAAAACTGTCTTAATAATAAATTATCTTCTTCAGTAATTAACTTTCTCTTTAGAGCTTTTTTTAAGCAACTTGTAGATTCGAAAGCAGAACCACGACTATAATAATTAAAATTTTTATTCTCCTTATAAAAAAACCTGCCATAACCTTCGGCAATATTTAAGGCGATAGAATCTGCTGCTTTTACAAATTGTTTTCCTAATGTATCCTTATTAAAAAAATCCCACATCTCTACTATTTCCCAAACTTTATCTCCAATTTCCATCGCTGCTTTATAAACTTCTAAATCAATCAATCTAATCATAAAAAAATAGTTGAAAGAAAAACATATTGACTTAATGACTAATGACTATATGACCAATTTATTCCTCATCCAGGAAAATACGATTAAGCTTCAGTTTGCTAACAGGCGCTACGATTAAAGGAAATTTTTCAACTGTAACATTGCTCTGCTCCAATCCAAAACCTCTTTCTTCACTAAGGCTCTTATCTTTTATCCAGAAATGTAATTTCATGATGAGCTTTTCAAAAAACGGTAATTCATTATCCTGTGATAAAAATTTTTCCATCACAATAAATTGAAAATCGCCAACAACATTATTTCGTTGTAAACTTTCGTAGCGGCTTATAACATTCACTTCTTTATTTGCAACCATATCTTCCACCACTTTTCTAAACATTAAATTAATACGAGGCTCCATTCTAAAACCCATTCTAAATTCAACTCTTATCACTTCATTTGGAATAATTGTATCAACTGTATAATCGCTGGTATAAGGGTCATCCTGGATATCCACATGTACAAACCAATAAATATCTGCACGCTTTGGCTTTCTGTTTAATATAGAATAGATAATCTTATGCTCAATTTCTTTGGGGTTGTTTGCGCTGGTTAAATAAACAAGGTGTGTTGCATACTTGGGAATAGATGAATCATTACTAAGCTCCTGCAACATAGGCAGGTATTGCTCCAGCCTTACAAATTCCACGTAACGGTTCTTTACCTTTCTTGCCCGGAACCATATATACATTACTGAAAATAAAGCACCACCAACAATTAATGTTACAAAACCTCCATGTGGAAATTTACTAAGATTGGCAATTAGAAAACTTATTTCAATGGTAAGATAAACAGCGAGATACAGGTATACTAAAATTTTTGGAACTCTTCGTGAAACCAGGTAATTGGCGAATAAAAGAGAAGTTGCCAACATGCATAAAGTAATGGCTAATCCATACGCAGCTTCCATGTTTGATGAAGTTCTGAAATATAAAGTAATACCTACACAACCGATCAACAAAAGAGTGTTGATACCTGGAATGTACAATTGGCCACGCTCTTCCGTAGGATAATTTATTTTCATTTTTGGCCAAAGATTCAAGCGCATACTTTCACTGATAAGCGTAAAAGAACCACTGATCAATGACTGGCTGGCGATGATTGCCGCAACAGTAGCAATCACAATTCCAATCATTTTAAAATCTTTAGGCATAATTCCATAAAATGGATTGAAGCCGTTATCTATTATTTCTTTAGTAAAAGTTTTACCAATGTGGTGAGATAATAACCAGGCGCCCTGGCCAAGATAATTAATGATCAGGGCTATTTTTACATAGATCCAGGAGACACGGATGTTGCCTCTGCCGCAATGGCCAAGATCACTGTACAGTGCTTCCGCCCCGGTGGTACATAGAAATACAGCGCCTAAGATCCAAAAACCATTTGGATATACCGTCAAAAGTTTGATACCATAATATGGATTCAATGCTTTAAAAATATACAGCCCATCAAAAATGTGCATAAACCCCAAAACCGCGAGCATTAAAAACCAAAAAAACATTATTGGTCCAAATAATTTACCAATTGAAGCGGTACCAAATTGCTGTGAGAAAAACAATGCAATTAAAATACCGATTACAATATACACAACGGTATTAATGCTGATGTCACTAAAAAAAGGGATTTGTTTTAATCCTTCAACCGCCGAAGTAACAGTAATGGAAGGAGTGATGATACCATCAGCCATAATAGATGCACCGCCAATCATTGCCGGGAATACCAGCCATTTCTTTTGACGGCGTATTAAAGCGTACAAAGAAAAAATACCACCTTCACCATTGTTGTCCGCTTTTAAAGTAAGAATGATATATTTTAAAGTGGTTTGTAAAGTAAGCGTCCAAATGATACAGGACAGCCCACCGAGAATAAGTTCTTCGGATATAACCCTATCCCTTATAATTGCATTGAATACATAAAGTGGGGAAGTACCAAGATCTCCATAAACAATTCCTAAAGCAATAATTAACCCTGCGCCGGTTACTTTATTGAGGTTTTTTCTCACAAATAAAAATTAAATACTTTTTACAAAGAAATACTATACTTATTTCAGTGTAAAGTATTAGGCAAATGTAGATTGATTTTTGATGATTGGCAAGGAGTTATTTTCTTCGTTTTCCAAGAACATTCATTCATCATTGTAAACTCTTTTTAATCGCAGTTTTGACACAGGGGCAACTATCAAAGGAAACTGTTCAACAGTAACGTTGCTTTGCTCTAAACCAAATCCTTTTTCTTCACTAAGGCTTTTATCTTTTATCCAGAAGTACATTTGTAATATAAGCTTTTCAAAAAATGCAAGTTCATTATCCCGGGATAAAAATTTTTCCATTACAATAAATTGAAAATCGCCGACTGCATTATTGCGTTGCAGGCTTTCGTACCTGCTGATAACATTCACTTCTTTATTGGCTACCATATCTTCTACAACTTTTTTAAACATTAAATTTATTCTTGGTGGTACTCTGAAACCCAATTTAAATTCTACCCTGATAACTTCATTGGGAATAATTGTTGTAACACTGTAGTCATTTGTATAAGGCTCATCCTGGGTATCAACATGTACAAACCAATAAATATCTGCTCTCTTCGGCTTTCTGTTTAAAATTGAATAAATTATTTTGTGTTCAATTTCTTTTGGATTATCAGCACTGGTTAAATAAACCAAATGGGTTGCGTATTTAGGAATAGAAGTATCATTACTTAATTCCTGTATCATTGGTAAATATGTTTCCAGCCTTACAAATTCTATATATCGATTTTTAATTTTCCGTGCTCTATGCCAGATATACATCACACCGATAAGTCCTACTTCAAATATTAAGAACATCCAACGCTGTTTAATTTTTGCGATATTAGCAATGAAGAATGAAATTTCTACAGTTAGGAAAACAATTAAAATAATCGTAATGATTATCGCAGACCATTTTTTTACAAACTTCATGTAATAAAACATCAGAATCGTAGTCATAAGCATTGCAATAGTGATAGAAAAACCATAAGCAGCTTCCATTTTAGATGATTCACGGAAATAAAGCATTACCGCAATACAGCCTATCCATAATATAAAGTTAATACTGGGTATATAAATCTGCCCTCTTATTACAGTGGGAAATTTCACTCTTATCTTAGGCCAGAAATTAAGTCGCATTGCTTCGCTAATTAAAGTAAACGCTCCGCTTATTAACGCCTGGCTTGCAATAATGGCAGCTGTTGTAGCGATGATAATTCCAAATAATAAAAACCAGTGTGGCATTACTTCGTAAAAAGGATTCAGTCCATTTAGCAGTTTATCCTTTCTTAGCATTAGCCATGCACCTTGTCCAAAATAGCTTAGTAATAATGCTGTTTTTACATATATCCAACTGTATTGAATATTTTTTTTCCCGCAGTGCCCAAGATCAGAATACAATGCTTCTGCTCCTGTAGCACATAGAAATACAGAACCTAACAACCAAAATCCATTGGGATATTTTGACAACAAATCATAAGCATAAACCGGATTGACCGCCTTTAATATAGAAGGATAATGAGTTAACTGACTTATACCAAGTACAGCAATCATTAAAAACCAAACGAGCATAATCGGACCAAAAGAACTGCCTATTATATTTGTTCCAAATTGCTGAAAGAAAAATAAAAGAGAAAGAATTCCAATGATTATTCCAACAGTTAAAGTGTTACCCGGTATAATAAGATTTTCCAGACCATTAACTCCATTTAATCCTTCAACTGCTGATGCAACTGAAATCGGAGGGGTGATAATTCCGTCAGCAAATAAAGTTCCTGCTCCAATAATTGCAGGTACATACAGCCATTTTCTATAGCGGCGAACAAGAGCAAATAAAGAATAAATTCCTCCTTCACCATTGTTATCGGCCTGAAGTGTTAATAATATATATTTAAAAGTTGTTTGCAGAGTGAGTGTCCAGAATACACAGGAAATACCGCCATACACTAACTGTTCGGTGATTTCTCTTTTACCAATAATTGAACTTAATACGTAGAGCGGAGAAGTTCCAAGGTCTCCATAAATAATTCCTAAAGCAACCAATAAACTTGCGCCGGTTACTTTATTAAAGTGTTTATTCACAATAAATAAATAATTTTTTTATATAATCTGACAATTTTTAAAAAGAATTGAGAATCCTGAATTTTATAAGAACTATATATACCAGCGCTAATGCTATTAACCACGCACCTACAATTACTGTAACATCCAATACGGTTGTTTTTCTTGTATATTGATGTCTCGATTTTATATACTTCCATATATTTTTCATACATCATTCTCTTGCGATGAAACGATAACCCACCCCCGACTCAGTAATAATATGGGCAGGGCGGTTCGGATCATCTTCTATTTTTTTTCTTAATTGAGCTATATACACACGCAGGTATTGCGATTGGTTTGTATAAGATGGTCCCCAAACCTGGTTAAGTAAATAGTGATGTGTTAATACCTTTCCCTCATTTTTGGCAAACAGTGCAAGTAGAGTATATTCTGTTGCTGTAAGTTTTATGGTTTCATTATTTTTTTTAACGGTTCTTGATGATAAGTCAATAACAAGATTATTAAAATCGATAATGGGATTATCATCTTCATTAGTGAGAAAACGCAATGCAGAACGAATACGGGCTAATAATTCACCTGTACGAAATGGTTTTATGAGATAATCATTTGCGCCATTATCCAATGCTCTTACTATATCATCTTCACTGCTTAATACTGAAATGATTATAATAGGTTTT
>JADGPX010000171.1 GCA_017882215.1 Chitinophagaceae bacterium
CAGAAACCTGCCTACCGGCAGGCAGGCTACAAACTACAAACTTGTTTTATCTTTGCGCACTATGACAACAGAATATTTAAAGGATATGAGAGACCGTGTTTTGGTTTTGAGGAGGTTTCTTTGACGTTGAGAACCGTGAACAAAAAATAGATAACGACAAACAGCTTTCGCTTTCACCCGGCTTTTGGGATGATAACCAGCGGGCAACTTCCATTTTAAAAGAAACAAAGGTTAACGGGTATTGGGTAAACATGTACCGTGATGTGGAAACATCGGTAGATGATTTTGCCGTGCTGTTCGACTTTTGGAAAGAGGGTGAAGCCACTGAAGAGGAAGTGAAAGAGGCTTATACAAAAGCCCTGCAGCAAATTGAAGATGCAGAGTTTAAAAGCACGCTGAACAAACCGGAGGATGAACTGCCTGCGGTGTTACAAATAAACAGCGGCGCCGGCGGAACGGAAAGCCAGGACTGGGCGGAGATGCTGCTGCGCATGTATCGCATGTATGGCGAAAAGCAGGGCTGGCAAGTGTCTGAGCTGGATTACCAGGCTGGTGATGGCGCAGGAATTAAAAGCGCTACTCTTCAATTTGATGGTCCGTTTGCTTTTGGTTTTTTAAAAGCCGAGAGTGGTGTGCATCGCCTTGTTCGCATTTCTCCGTTCGACAGTAATGCCCGCCGCCATACTTCTTTTGCCAGCGTATATGTTTACCCATTGATTGATGATACGATAGACATACAGGTTAATCCTGCTGATGTGGAATGGGCATTCTTTAGAAGTGGCGGCAGTGGCGGACAGAATGTAAACAAAGTTGAAACGGCTGTTCGTTTAACGCATAAACCTTCAGGAATTATTGTTGAATGTCAGCAGGCACGTACGCAGGGAGAGAACCGTGATAAAGCAATGACAATGCTTAAGAGCCGTTTGTATGAAGAAGAGATGCGTAAACGCCAGGCAGTATTGGATGCATCGAATGCGGGTAAGAAAAAAATAGAGTGGGGGAGCCAGATACGCAGCTATGTTTTTCATCCATACAAAATGATAAAAGACCATCGTACTGATTATGAGGTTGGTAATATTGGTCCTGTAATGGATGGAGAACTGGATGGATTTATTAAGGCATATCTGATGATGGAAAAGGAGATGAGTTAATCAAATATCAATACATAGTTCCTATCAAAGCTTGGTTATGCATTACCTAAGCAACTATTTTTATAACTGTTCTATTTAAACAACATTCGATAATAAAAGGCCGGTTTAGTAAGAAGCTTCTTTTTCTTTTCAACGTTCGCTAAAGCTTCAATTAAAAACTGTTGCAGGTATTTACTTTGTTTTGCTTTTTTTACTACAAAATTAAAGGCCCATGGATAAGTGATTATGGTTTGTAAAGTTCTGCTGATTTTAAATTCCTTCCACATTCTGCGGTAAATCTCTTTGTTATACCCTTTGTTGAAAGCTGCAGAAAAGTTTTTTTGTTCAAAACATTTTATTGCGTGTTCTGCAGCAACCCTTCCGCTTCTGATGGCGTTTGCAATACCTTCACCTGAGAAAGGATCTATCAGCGCAGCCGCATCACCTGTCAGCAAAAATCTTTCACCGGAAATGTTCCTTTTTTTTGATCCTAATGGTAACCCATATCCTTTCGGAGTTTCAAGAGGCCTGGCATTTTTAAATCTTTCTTTAAGGTTAGGATGTGTTGTAATCAACTTTTGTAAAACCTTTTTTAAATCCACTTTATCTTTTGCAATTACGGAAGATAACATGCCTATGCCTACATTGGCTTTGTTGTCCGGTAAAGGAAATATCCAAAAATAGCCGGGTAAAATTTCTTTGAAGAAATGGAGTTCAATAAAGTTTTCATCGTTAAAAGAGGTGACGCCTTCATAATATATTCTTAAACCGGCACTGTGGTGTTTTTTATCTACTTTGATATCTCCAATATTTCTTGATATTACTGAATGAGCACCGTCCGCACCAATGACGAGGTCGCATTCAAAAGTTCCAATGTTTGTAAGAAGAACGTTATTTGACTCTTCCTGCGTTATTTTTTCTACAGCACAATTTTCAAATATGTGAATATTCGGGTATTCTTTTACATGCTGGAAAAGAAAGTTATCAAAGCTCAGACGAGGAGAGATGAAGCCGCAGCTCTTTGCATTTTTATAAATAAAAGGAATATCTATACATTCATTACCCGGAGAGAATATTTTTACTCCATAAGAAGGAATTTTATTTTCTAACGACTTAAAATCTTCAGCTAATTTTTTTGAAAGAATACTAAGTTGATTGATAACATCAACACTTAATGCATCACCGCAAGTCTTATCTCTGGGAAATGTTGCTTTATCTAATAATGCTACATTCAATCCTGAATTGCCAAGCCTTATTGCACATGAAGCACCTGCAGGCCCTGCACCAACTATAACAACATCGAACTTTTTTATCTCCATCAATATTTTTATGTAATAACTTTTCCTTCTTGTTCCTTCAGGTATACCATTTTTAGCGGTTAAAATTAAAGTTTTTAAGGCAATGAAATATTTAATTCTGATTTTACTTGTTTCCTGCATTTCGTGTAAGAATAATGATAACAAGACTGCCGTTAGCGTAGCATTAGGTTATCTCTCTATACTCGTATTTGTCTCTTATTTGTCTATTGTAATATTCACCTAAAGAAGGGGCATCCATAAAATCCAAATATTCTTCTACTGAAACATCTTTGTATTGATATATTCTTCCCGTTTCAAGTATCTCTACTTCCAGTAATTTTTTATCTTCATTATAACCAATAGATTTTATTGCGGTTGATTCAACTGGTTCACGTTTCATGGTTAATTGATTTGATACAAAATTACCTAACCACTTCATATATCGTACCGTTTTTAAGCGGTTTTTGTTTTTCCACATATCTGTTATCATCTCTTTTCGTGGCACAGTTTTCCAGTCAACCGGTGTGCCTCTTTTATTTTCTGTTTCCTGCAGGTGATCCAATGCTGTAAGTGTAAAAGCATGAAGCATACTGATGCGCTGAATGGTTCTTAATTTATTTTTTAATGGCACATCGCATGCAAATACTTTTTCATGAAGACGCACATTCATCTAAAAAAATTGCCTTACATTTTTTATGGATGGCGCCCTGTTGAAGTAAGTGTTTAATTCTTCCTGCGCATCAAAATAAATATCAAAATTGTAATTGGTTAATTGTCCTACAAGGGCTGACTGGTAAATAAATTTCAATTTTTATCAAGAAGCGAAGCAAACATTAGAGAAGTATGTCCATTCTTTTCTCTGCAGATATTTACAATTTCTGCTAATGAGATATTCGGATCGGATTGCTTTACTGAAGCTGCCTGGCGCTGTAAAGCCATTTTAAGCTGGCTTAAATATAGAAAGTTTTAGCAGTCTTATCTCCATATTAAAGCGATTGGTTAATTTCGCTCTGCATTAAATAAATTATATGAACTACGGAGATTTTTATTACCCGATGCCTGTTAATGAACCTGTTTACAGTTATGCTCCCGGAACTGCTGAAAGAAAACTTTTAAAAGAAACTTTACAGGAATTAAAAAATAAAAAAATTGATGTGCCAATGTATATCGGTGCAGAAGAAGTGAGAACGGGAAATAAAGTAGAGATCCATCCGCCGCATGAAAGAGAACATGTACTGGGAACGTTTCACCAGGGTAATGCAGTTCATGTAAAAAAAGCTATTAATGCAGCTATGAAAGTGAGAGAGAAGTGGGCAAATGCCACATGGGAGAACAGGGCAAATATTTTTTTAAAAGCCGCTGAATTATTAGCAACAAAATATCGGCCTTACATTGTTGGTACTACCATGCTTGGGCAAAGCAAGAATGCTTACCAGGCAGAGATAGATGCAGCGTGTGAGCTGATAGATTTTCTTCGTTTTAATGTTCATTTTTTAAGTGAGATATATCGTCAGCAACCTATCAGCAGTCCGGGTATGTCCAACAGGATGGAGTATCGTCCGCTGGAAGGCTTTGTGCTGGCAGTTACACCTTTTAATTTTACTGCCATAGGTGGCAATCTTCCTACAAGCGCTGCCATGTGCGGTAATGTTGTTGTATGGAAATGCGCCAACAAACAGGTTTATAGCGCACAAATGTTCATGCGTATTCTAAAAGAAGCCGGTTTGCCTGATGGCGTTATCAATTTAATTTTTGTTGATGGTCCAACGATTGGTGAAGTATGTTTTAATAATCCTGATTTTGCAGGTGTGCATTTTACAGGAAGCACAGGTGTATTCAATGGCATGTGGAAGACGATAGGAGAGAATACAAAAATTTATAAATCTTATCCACGCATTGTAGGAGAAACAGGAGGTAAAGATTTTGTAATTGCACATAAGACTGCTGATGTTAATACGGTGGTAACTGCACTTTGCCGCGGCGCTTTTGAGTACCAGGGACAAAAATGTTCTGCTGCATCAAGAGCTTACCTCCCTTCCAATCTTGCGCAGCAAATAAAAAAGAAAATGGTGGCAGAAATAAAAACCATGAAGATGGGAAGTGTTGAGGATTTCTCCTGCTTTGTAAATGCTGTGATTGATGAAAAGAGCTTTGACAAATTACAGGAGTATTTAAAACAGGTGAGAAAAGATAAAGATGCAAGGATATTAACCGGAGGAAAGTGTGATAAAACAAACGGATACTTTATTGAGCCTACTGTAATTGAAGTTACTGATCCCAACTATGTAACCATGTGCGAGGAGTTGTTTGGCCCGATACTTACCATTTATGTGTACGATGAAAATAAATTTGAAGATGCATTAAGGCTTGTTGATTCAACTTCATCATATGCATTAACCGGCGCAGTGATTGCACAGGACAGGTTTGCTATTGAACTGGCAACAAAAAGGCTTCGCAATGCTGCAGGAAATTTTTATATAAATGATAAGCCAACAGGCGCAGTGGTTGGTCAGCAGCCATTTGGCGGCGCAAGGGCAAGTGGTACAAATGATAAAGCAGGAAGTATTTTAAATCTTTACCGCTGGCTGAGCGCAAGAACTATCAAAGAAACTTTTGTGCCTGTTACTGATTACCGTTATCCGTTTATGCAGCATGAAGGAACGATTTGAATGTACGATGTAAGAAGTACGATGTAAGAAGTAGGATGTAAGAAGTAAGAAGTAAGAAGTAAGAAGTAGATTTAGTATCCAATTCGTTTACAAATTAAATTAATAAGCCCCTTTAGGGGTTTGGGGTATGCAAACCATTCTAGATAAAAATCAATTGCATCTTACCATACAACGGTTAGCACATCAGTTGATGGAAAATCATCCTGATCTTGAGAATACAGCTTTAATAGGAATACAAACCGGCGGAATTTACCTGGCTGATAAAATTGTTGAATTCCTAAAAGAGATCAGGAAAGATAAAAAGATACAGTACGGTAAACTTGATATTACATTTTATAGGGACGACATTCGTAAAGAGCTGCATGTCCCTAATCAGACAGATATTCCTTTCTCAATTGAAAATAAAAAAGTGGTTTTAATTGATGATGTTTTATTTACAGGGCGAACCATCCGTGCTGCATTGGATGCATTACAGGATTTTGGCCGTCCGCAAAAAGTTGAGCTATGCGTTTTAATAGACAGGAAGTCAAGCCGCCAATTGCCTATTCAGCCTGATTATTATGGCAAAGCAATCGATTCAATAATTTCTGAAACTGTAAAAATAAAATGGGAAACAGAAGAGGTGATTTTATTTTGAACATTTACCTTAGCTTTGATTTTTAATGCAACTATCTACCAAACATCTCCTCGGCATTAAAGATCTTCAAAAGCACGACATTGAATTAATTCTTACTACTGCTAAACAATTCAAAGAAGTTTTACAAAGACCAATTAAAAAAGTTCCTTCTCTCAGAGATACGACAATCGTAAATCTTTTTTATGAGAATTCAACCCGTACAAGAATTTCATTTGAATTGGCAGAAAAAAGATTAAGCGCTGATACAATTAATTTCTCTTCATCAGACTCATCAATAGCTAAAGGAGAAACATTACTGGATACAGTTAATAATATTCTATCCATGAAAGTGGATATGGTTGTGATGCGGCATAGTGCAAGTGGTGCTCCGCATTTTTTAGCAAAACATATTCCTGCTGCAATTATAAATGCAGGCGATGGCATCAATGAGCATCCTACCCAGGCATTGCTCGATGCATTTTCAATTAAGGAAAAATCGGGAAGCTTAGAAGGAAAGAAAGTTGTTCTGATTGGCGACATTATGCATTCAAGAGTTGCGCTTAGTAATATTTATCTTTTGAAAAAAATGGGCGCAGAAGTTATGGTAGCCGGTCCTCCTACATTAATTCCAAAACATATCACTGAAGCATTGGATGTGCAGGTTGAATATAATTTAAAAAAGGCTTTGCAATGGTGTGATGTTGCCAATGTTTTGCGCATTCAATTGGAAAGACAAAACCAGGTTTTATTTTCTTC
>JADGPX010000172.1 GCA_017882215.1 Chitinophagaceae bacterium
ATGCTCTATCTCGTTCCTTCTCCAATCGGTAATCTTGCTGATATAACTTTCAGGGCTATTGAAATTTTAAAAACGGTTGATCTTATTTTAGCTGAAGACACAAGAACCTCATCTGTATTGCTTCGCCATTATAATATTGAAAAACCGCTTACTCCTTATCATCAGCATAATGAGCATAAAGTGTTACGGCACCTGATAGATCAAATGAGTGGAGGAAAAACAATGGCTTTAATGACCGATGCAGGTACGCCAGGCATTAGTGACCCTGCTTTTTTATTGGTGAGAGAATGTATAAAAAATAATATTAAGGTTGAATGCCTGCCAGGCGCTACTGCATTTGTGCCTGCATTGGTAAACAGCGGTTTGCCAATCAACCGTTTTGTATTTGAAGGATTTCTTCCCCCCAAAAAAGGCAGGCAAACATTGATGAAGCAACTTGCAACAGAAGAAAGAACAATGGTCTTTTATGAATCACCCGTGCGGCTGGTAAAAACTTTAGAAGATTGTATTTTATATTTTGGTGCAGATAGACAATGTTGTGTTAGCAGGGAGCTTAGTAAAATGTTCGAAGAAAATAAGCGGGGAACTTTGCAGGAAGTGTGTGATCACTTTAAACAAAAAACAGTTAAAGGTGAAATTGTAATTGTAGTACAGGGAAAAGAATAATTATTTCTTCTTTATTTTACCAATGTAATTAAACCTTTTTGAGCAAAAGGCTTTTTAAAATAAGTATCAAAGCCATCTAATATCCAGATATAAACTCCCACTGGTAACTCTATGCCTTTTAGTTTACCATTCCAGTGGCGGTTTAAATTTGAATCATCGAATACAACCTGTCCCCACCTGTTATAAATTTTTAAGTGATTAACAGAAATTTCACCGATAATTTTAATTCTGAAAACATCATTTAGTCCATCATTATTCGGTGTAAATGCAGTGGGGGCGTACACTATTGGTTCAGGTGGTGGAATAATAACAGCATTCACCGGTTTTATAAGACTACATCCAAACTCATTAGTGGCTCTGATAAAATATCTTCCTCTTTTATCTACGGCTCTTGGATTAATCACAGGCTTTCTTGTTAAACTATCAAGCCAATAAGTATAAGTTAAATCTGCATTTTGATTAACAGCTGAGGTTAGATCTATTGTCATTACAGGATACACTACCGGTGCAGGATCTGTAACTATAAAATCAGGAATTGGATTAACTGTAACCAATACCGGGCGAATGATTGAACAACCTGAACTTGATGATGCCATAATATGATAAGTACTACTTACAGTAACAGCATTTGGATCCGGAAGACTAACAGTAGCTGCAGCATCCATCCAATAAGTATAGCTAATACCAGGAGTACTGCCTGAAGTAACACTGGCATCAGTAAGGTCAACTTTTCCGCAGCCTGTAGGATTATGAATTACAATATTTGGTACTTCACCGATCTTAACATCAACAGGTTTAACAGCGCCGCAACCGCCATTCTTGATACCCATAATATAATATGTTCCACTTATATCAATTGCATTTGGGTTTGGTAAAGGAATAGTAGTTGCTGAATTTTTCCAGTATGTTAGTAGCAGTCCGGACTCACTCCCCGCAGTAATTGCAGGATCAGTTATATCAATTTTTTGCGGCATACATACGCCTGCAGGATTTGTAATAGTTAGATTTGGAGGTTCCATTACAGTTACCTTTATTGGTTTTATATCATTGCACCCTGCCTTGTTTACTCCTTTAATATAATATATTCCGCTTGTTGTTACTTTTGATGGAACAGGTACATAATTAGTTTGATTAAGGTCAGTGTAATATGAGTAAGTTAAGCCCGGAGTACTTCCTGCTGTAATCGCAGGCGATGTTAAATCAACTCCGGTGGAGCATCCGGTAATTTCATCAAGCACATTCAATTTAAAAGGCTCGGGCGATATATGAATTGTAGTATATAAGGTGTCCTCGCAACCTAAACCATCGTACGGTGTTATAACAACAGCATAAGTTGTATTGGCAGGCGGAGCCGGTGATATTGTTAGTATATTTTCGCTGCCAAGCAAATGTGAAAAATCTGCAGGATACCAGCTATACGTTGCAAACCCAAATGGCGCTGTAAGAATAATTGATTGCGCACCTCCGCAATAAGTATTACCTGCTATAGGTTCTGATGAGCAATCTTCATTAACATCAAGATAGGCATATCCAAAATGCTGGGTAAATGCACAGTCATTTGTTGTAAATTCTAATCGAATGGTTTTACCCGCTAAACCGGATAGATTAACTGTTACAGGAGACCAGGGTTTATAAAAAACATTATTGCCAATAGTAGATAGTATAAAACCGGGTAAGTTTGATGAAGCTACAAATTGAAATGAACCGCATTCTATATATTTATTATCAGTAACATTATAAATTTTTGAAGTGAAGCGGGGCTGCTCCCATGGCTGATGTGGCGGGTTTTGAAAAACCACCGCATAATTATAAAGAATGCTATAATCATTTTGATTTGAGGGGACATTAAAAGTATAGCTCATACCTTCTGCCTGGCCGCCTGCTATAGAATTCCCTAACCTTACCGAGTATCCACTTCCATTTGGACAGTTTACCGGAAATCCGCCATAGGGATCAAGATCCTGTGGATAAGAATTTGGTATAATAGTATGCCTGTTCGGAATGGGGCTGGTAGGAGATAAATTTAAGGTTCCATCTCTTAGGATAAATCCTGCAGAGCAATCCCAGTTATCAAAAGTACCAGTTTCAAATCCAATATTTGGCGGGCACTGCTGGCTAAAAGTCTGCGAAGTAATAAAACCAGATAAGATTAGCCATATTAAATACTTCGTTTTCATAAAAAGCAATGAAGGGGAATAAAGTTACGTATTTAAGATAGTACGTAAAATAATTAATAAGGATGTTTTTGGGGAGAATTAATATCCTGAAATTTGCAATAAGTGATATAAAAGTTATGCTCCGTTTAGATATTGCTGTAATTCACTTTCAGTTTTTATGAGGACTTCCCTTGCTTTACTGCCTTGGTTTTGCCCAACTACTCCTGCTGCTTCCAGTTGATCCATTAAGCGTCCGGCACGGTTGTAACCAAGTTTCATTCGGCGTTGTAAAAGAGAAGTGCTTCCCACCTGGCTGGCAACTATAAGTCTGGCTGCATCATCAAACAATGGATCTTTATCATTAAGATCGAAACCTTTTGCTTCCAGTTCTTTTTCATCCACATATTCCGGTAATAAAAAGGGTTGTGGATAGCCACGCTGATCGCCAATAAAATCAGTTATTTTATTCACTTCGGGAGTATCAACAAAAGCACATTGCAATCGGCTAAGCTCTCCATTGTAACTGATGAGCATATCACCTTTACCAATTAACTGCTCTGCTCCACCAACATCTAAAATGGTACGACTATCAATCTTGCTGGTAACCTTAAATGCAATTCGTACAGGAAAATTCGCTTTAATAGTTCCTGTAATAATATTTACCGATGGACGCTGTGTTGCAATTATCAGGTGAATACCTACAGCTCTTGCAAGCTGTGCTAAACGGGCAAGCGGCATTTCCACTTCTTTGCCTGCGGTCATTATGAGGTCGGCAAATTCATCAATTACCAAAACAATGAATGGTAAATATTGATGACCTTTTTCAGGGTTTAATTTTCGGCTAACAAATTTTTCATTATACTCCCTTATGTTTCGTGTACCTGCTTCTTTTAAAAGATCGTAGCGGTTATCCATTTCAATACACAAAGCATTGAGTGTATGAATTACTTTTTTTGTATCCGTAATAATTGCATCTTCTTCACCCGGAAGCTTTGCTAAAAAATGGTTTTGGATCTTGCTGTAAATGCTTAGCTCAACTTTTTTGGGATCGATCAAAACAAATTTTAATTGTGATGGATGTTTTTTATATAAAAGAGAAACAAGAATAGCATTAAGCCCTACTGATTTTCCCTGACCTGTTGCACCTGCCATTAAAAGATGTGGCATGCTGGTAAGATCAACAATAAAATTATCGTTATCAATTTTTTTACCAATGGCAATGGGAAGTAAAAAATTATTGTGCTGAAATTTTTCAGAGTTTAATAATGTTTTCATGCTGACAACTGTTTTGCGAACATTCGGTACCTCGATACCTATTGTTCCCTTTCCGGGTATTGGAGCAATAATGCGTATTCCAAGAGCAGCAAGGCTTAGCGCTATATCATCTTCTAAATTTTTTATTCTTGAAATACGAACGCCGTCGGCGGGAACAATTTCATACAATGTTACGGTTGGTCCAACGGTTGCGGAAATTTTTTTAATCTCAATATCATAATTTTTTAAGGTATTGAGAATTTGATTTTTATTGGCTTCTAATTCTGCAGGATCACGAACAATTTGTTCGCTGCCATGGGTTTTTAAAAGATCCAATTCTGGATATTTGTAATCTCTTAGATCGAGAATGGGATCATAAGGTTTTAGCGGTTCTGTTTTAGTATTAGCAACTACGTCTTCAACAGGTTTTTCAGGAATGCTTTTTATTTCCAGTTCAAGATCATTTTTAGGAATGTTGCCGGTTGCCGGTTGCCGGTTGTCTATATTATCCTTTTCAATTAACTGCAGATCAAAATTGGGAATTGATTCTTCTTTAGGTGCGATCATTTGATTACTCACCGTTTGAAGTGAATCTGTTTGCAGAGATGTTGATTCATTATCAGGAGCTGTATTATCTGTAATACTTTCATCATCGTGAGTTATCTGTTCATCTTTTAAATAATTTTTCTTTGAAACTTTAAAGGCAGGATTAAATCTCCATATAATATAAGATAAAGCGCCAACAAGTAAAACTGCAGCTGTGCCTACCTTCCCGATGAATTGCTGCAGCCATTCATTTAATGTATCACCAACCGCTCCGCCCCAGGCAAAGGATTGCACCGGCATTAAAAAAGAGGCAGTTACACTAATAATTATAAGCCCGGAAATTACATATTTAATATTCCGGCTTAAAGAAAATAATCTTCTGCCAAAAAATAAATTAACACCTATAACAAAAAAGAGGCTGCAAAAAAGATAAGAGGCAATGCCAAATCCCTGCCTGAAAAATATATTTGAAAAATACGCTCCCGCTACACCCAGCATATTGGCAACCGTTTGCGGGTGCAGTAAAATTTTAGGATTATTCCAAACTTTTGACTGATCTTCCTGCCACGTGAATAAATAAGATGTGAATGCAACGAATAAAAGAAATGCGATCAATAAAAAAAATGCGCCAATTATTTTATGTGTGCGTTCATCTTTCCATAATTCCTTAGCCACTACTTTTTCAACCGTTTCAGGTTTCATTTTAGCAGGATCCGGAGTTTTATTTTTTTTCTTTTTAGAATTGGAAGCCATGGTTTAGCAAAGATATGAATTTGAAACGTTGGTCATTGGTTCTTAAGGCATAAGGTCATTGGGGTCATTGGTCATTGAGTCATTAGGTCATTGGTCATTAGACAAAACATAATGACCTATTGACTAATGACTCATTGACTTTTTGAATGACTAATTGACTTTTTAAAACAACCGATAAAAAGAAATATCCAACCGAGTATAAACAATAGCCCACCGATTGGTGTAATAGCGCCAATCCATTTGTAACCGGGCATCACAGCGCCTTTAATATATGTGAGGCAATACAATGAGCCGCTGAATAAAATTATTCCAACAATAAAAAATATTCCTGCCCATCTTATAAATCTATTTGGAAATTCTTTATACAGGATACCTGCTGAAAACAATGCGAAAACATGATAAAACTGGTACCGTACACCTGTTTCAAAAATATTTACAGCATAATCGGAGATATGTTCCTTAAGATAATGCGCTGCAAAAGCACCCAATGCAACTGATAGGAATCCAAAAACTGCGGCTATTCTAATAAATCTTTTATGCATAATTTTCTATTAATCCTTTAAATCCCATAAACCTGCCTGCGGCAGGCAGGTCGTGGTTCAGACAATTAAAAATTCAGGTAAATAATTTTGGTGAAGATCATCAACGTTTAAAATTATTTTAGCCTGCGTGTAAAAAATTTCTCTTTCTTTTATTTTTTCAGTTAGATAGAAAAGCAATTCGTCTCCCTGCAAATTTTTTATTAACGGACGTTTTTCTTTTTCGCTTACCAATCTTTTTAAAATATTTGTTGGCGTAGATTTTAAATAAACACAAGTTCCGTTTTCATTCATCCATGTAACGTTATTATTATAACATGGCGTACCACCACCACAGGCAACTATGATATTATTTTTATTACTCAAACTTCTTAAGGCACGGGTTTCCAATTCCCTGAAATGATCTTCACCTTTTTCGGCGAATATTTCAGCAACAATTTTTCCCTGCTCTTCTTCAACCATATCATCCA